>NZ_JBEXGU010000030.1:0-73048 GCF_040607515.1 Streptosporangium sp. NPDC005286
GATGCGGCGATGAACGCGGGCCGATCCTCGCGCGCGAATGCGTAGACAAGGCAGACGAGCCCTACAGCGGCCCACGGGGGCGTCCCTCCCGGCGGCACCTTCGCCGTCCTCCGGCCTTGTGGCCGGTTCGCCCCCGGCTGTCGGGGGTGCCTCGTACAATGACCCGATGTCTTTCCCCGAGAACGACCCCGAGGTGAGCGACGCGTCGCGGGTCCTGCAGCGCGTCTTCGGCTACGACTCGTTCCGGGAGGGCCAGCAGGAGATCATCGATCACGTGGTGGCCGGCGGCGACGCCCTGGTGCTCATGCCGACGGGGGGCGGCAAGTCGCTGTGCTACCAGATCCCCGCGCTCGTGCGGAAGGGCACGGGGGTGGTGATCTCGCCGCTCATCGCGCTCATGCAGGACCAGGTCGACGCCCTGACGGCGCTCGGCGTGCGGGCCGGGTTCCTCAACTCCACCCAGGAGTTCGAGGAGCGTCGCCAGGTCGAGTCGGCCTTCCTCTCCGGTGAGCTGGACCTGCTCTACCTGGCGCCGGAGCGGCTGCGGGTCGACGCGACGCTGCGCCTGCTCGACAGCGGGACGATCTCGCTGTTCGCCATCGACGAGGCGCACTGCGTGGCCCAGTGGGGGCACGACTTCCGGCCCGACTACCTCGCCCTGTCCGCGCTGCACGAGCGCTGGCCCGACGTGCCGCGCGTCGCGCTGACCGCCACGGCCACCAGGGCCACCCACGCCGAGATCGCCTCCAGGCTCAGCCTGGAGGAGGCCCGCCACTTCGTGGCGAGCTTCGACCGGCCCAACATCCAGTACCGCATCGCTCCCAAGAACGAGCCGAAGCGGCAGCTGCTCGACCTGCTCCGCGCCGAGCACGCCGGGGACGCGGGCATCGTCTACTGCCTGTCGCGCAACTCGGTCGAGAAGATCGCCGAGTTCCTGGTGGAGAACGGTATCCAGGCGCTGCCCTACCACGCGGGCCTCGACGCCCGCACCCGCGCCGCCAACCAGGCACGCTTCCTGCGCGAGGACGGCCTCGTCATGGTCGCCACGATCGCGTTCGGCATGGGCATCGACAAGCCCGACGTGCGGTTCGTCGCCCACCTCGACCTGCCCAAGTCCATCGAGGGCTACTACCAGGAGACCGGCAGGGCGGGGCGCGACGGCCTGCCCTCCACCGCCTGGCTCGCCTACGGCCTCCAGGACGTCGTGCAGCAGCGCAAGATGATCGACACCTCGGAGGGTGACGACGCCCACCGTCGCCGCCTGGCCACCCACCTGGACGCCATGCTCGCCCTGTGCGAGGCGGTCGAGTGCCGCCGCGTGCTGCTGCTCGCCTACTTCGGCCAGCAGGCCGCCGCCTGCGGCAACTGTGACACCTGCCTGTCGCCGCCCGAGTCCTGGGACGGCACGGTCGCCGCGCAGAAGGTCCTGTCGACGGTGTTCCGGCTGATGCGCGAGCGCCGCCAGAAGTTCGGCGCGGGCCAGATCATCGACATCCTGCTCGGGAAGAAGACGGCCAAGGTCATCCAGCACGACCACGACGGCCTGACGGTGTTCGGCATCGGCACGGAGCTGGGCGAGGCCGAGTGGCGTGGTGTGGTGCGCCAGCTGCTGGCGCAGGGGCTGCTGGCCGTCGAGGGGGACTACGGCACGCTGGTGCTGACCGAGGCGAGCGCGGAGGTGCTGGGGCGCCGGCGCCAGGTCCCGCTGCGGCGCGAGCCTACGATGGCGGCCCGGCCCGCCAAGGCTGCGAAGACCTCCTCCTCGCGCCGGGCCGAGCCCGTCGAGCTGCCCGAGGAGGCGGTGCCGGTGTTCGAACTGCTCCGCGCCTGGCGCGGAGCCACCGCGAAGGAGCAGGGGGTGCCCGCGTACGTGATCTTCCACGACGCGACCCTGCGCGAGATCGCGACCCGGTCCCCCTCGTCCCTGGCCGAGCTGGGCACGGTGAGCGGGGTCGGGGAGAACAAGCTGGCCAAGTACGGCCAGCAGGTCCTCGACACCCTCGCCGGTACCGGCTCCGGCCCCGATTCCACGGGAAGCGAGGAAGGTCTCCTGGCCTTCCCCTGAGGTAGAATCGGGCGGAATCCGGGCCTCAGCGCCCCAATGACACGCAGGTAGGGGCCTGGAGGCTGTCGTCCACCTCCGGGCTCCTCGCGTTGACGGCCCCCCGCGGCTGCGGACTCCCGAAAGAGGACGATCGTTGCCTGACAGAAGGAACGACCCCGTGGTGGTCGTCGGGCTCGGCCGCTTCGGCGGTTCCCTCGCACTCGAGCTCTCCCGGCGGGGAACCGAGGTGCTGGCCATCGACAGCCGCCCCAAGGTGGTGCAGAGCCTGGCGGGGAAGCTCACCCACGTCGTCGTCGCAGACTCCACGGACATCGAGGCGCTGCGCCAGATCGGAGTGCCCGACTTCTACCGGGCGGTGGTCGCCATCGGCACCGACCTGGAGTCCAGCATCCTCACCACCTCCCTGCTCGTCGAACTGGAGATCGAGGACGTCTGGGCCAAGGCGATCAGCCGCGAGCACGGCCGCATCCTGGAGCGGGTCGGCGCCCACCACGTGATCCTCCCCGAGCACGACATGGGGGAGCGGCTGGCCCACCTGCTCAACGGGCGGATGCTCGACTACATGGAGGTGGACGGCGACTACGCGGTGGTCAAGACCCGGCCGCCCCGCGAGTACGTCGGCGTGCCCCTGGGCGAGTCCAACCTGCGGCGCAAGTACGGCGTGACGGTGGTCTGCGTCAAGGGCCAGTACGACGAGTTCACCTACGCCGACTCCGGAACGGTGCTGAGCTACGGCGACGTGATCGTCATCGCGGGCAAGATAGAGCAGGTGGAGCGGTTCACCGAGCTCCCGTGACCGCCCCCGCCATGTGGCCCGCGTGCCGGTATATCCGTGTGTGGTCGCCGTCGTCGATCTACACTGGGCGGAACCACTAGAACGGAGTTCGGTAGCGATGCGATTCGGACTGTTGCTCAACGAACCCAAAGAGCCGGACGTGCTCGGCAAGCTGCGGGAGCGCATCGCCCGCGCGGCCGACGACGGCTTCTCCTCCGCCTGGATGTCCCACATCTTCGGCCTCGACGCGCTGACCGCGCTCGCCGTGGCCGGAAACCAGGTGCCCGGGATCGAACTCGGCACCGCCGTCGTCCCGACCTACCCGCGCCACCCGGCGGCCCTCGCCCAGCAGGCGCTCACGGTCAACGCCGCCCTCGACGGGCGGCTCACGCTCGGCATCGGGCTCTCGCACCAGCTGGTGATCGAGAGCATGTACGGCATCGGCTTCGAGCGGCCCGCCCGGCACATGCGCGAGTACCTGTCGATCCTGATGCCGCTGGTACGCGGGGAGAACGCGTCCTTCCAGGGGGAGACCCTCACCGGACAGCTCGGGCTGAGCACACCGGGACCGAGGGACATGCCCGTGCTCATCGCCGCGCTGGCCCCCAGGATGCTCAGGCTGGCCGGGGAGACGGCCGACGGCACCGTGCTGTGGATGACCGGTCCCCGGACCGTGGCCGAGCATGTGGCGCCCGCCGTCACCGAGGCCGCGCGGGCCGCGGGGCGCCCCGGGCCGAGGATCGTGTGCGCGCTGCCCATCTGCGTCACCGACGACGCCGAGGCGGCCAGGGCGCTGGCCGCGGAGCGGTTCGAGATCTACGGCCAGCTGCCGTCCTACCGGGCGATGCTGGATCGGGAGGGGGCCGCGGGCCCGGCCGACGTGGCGATCGTCGGAGACGAGGACGAGGTGTCGGCGCGGATCGAGGCGCTCGCCAAGGCGGGGGTCACCGACTTCGTCGCCGCCGAGTACTCTCCCGGCACCCGGACGAGGGAGTTCCTCAAGAGCCTTCTCTGACGCGTCGCCCCCGCACCCGCCCCGCTCAGACGCCGAAGGCGCTCAGGGCCGCCCAGGCCGTGCCGGCACCGGTCACGGCCCCGGCGGCGACCTGGGCGGGGGTGTGGTGGGTGAGCCGGACCCGCGCCCAGCACACCGTCGCCACCACCAGCGCGCCCACGACCAGGGTGGGCGCCGCGGGCAGCACGTGGGCCAGCACCACCACGGTGCCCGCGGACACGGCCGCGTGGAAGGAGATCTTCCACTTGAGAGTGATCGGGACCGTCACCGCGAGCGCGGCCAGCATCGCGGTGACCGTGGCCACCAGCAGACGCGGCGCGCCGAGGGAGATCAGCAGCACCAGCGCGACGACCACCGCCGCGACCGCCACCAGCAGCGGCCTGGTCCGGCTCGCCCGGTCGACCAGATGGTGGGAGTCCAGGCGTCCGGAACGGACCCCGGCCAGGATCACCAGGGCGGGAATGCCGCCGCACAGGGCTGAGGCCACCAGGCCCCATGCCCCGCCCCGCCACCCGTCGGCCACCAGGCCGACGACCGGGGGCAGCCCGATGACCAGCACCTGCGGCGCGAACAGCCCCGTCAGCCACCGGGCCGCCGCCGTCGCGCCGCTCCCGTCGTCCGCCATCTCCTGACCGGTCATCTGAATCCTTCCAGCGCCAGGACCTCGGTCCCGAGATCCGGGCAGGAGGCCGGAGGCGCCCGCATCGGGGTGAGGTCCGTGAAAGGCCACCCTGCCAGCCGGGAGACCCGGGGACGAGCATCCGCGGGCCCCACGGCCTCCGGAACACCCCCGCGAGCGCGGCGGCGTGCCGCTGATCAGTCGTTGGCGTGCAGGATGCTGTTGAGCTCCACGCCCGTCCCCTGGCGGGGCACGACCTCGACGGCTCCCGAGGTGGAGTTGCGGCGGAACAGCAGGCCGGAGGCGCCGGAGAGCTCGGCCGCCTTGACCACCTGACCCTCGGGCAGGGCCACCTTGGTCCCGGCGGTGACGTAGAGGCCCGCCTCCACGACGCAGTCGTCACCGAGGGAGATGCCGATGCCGCTGTTGGCGCCCAGCAGGCAGCGCTGCCCGATGGAGATGACCTGCTTGCCGCCGCCGGACAGGGTGCCCATGATCGAGGCGCCGCCGCCGACGTCGGAGCCGTCGCCCACGACGACGCCCGCCGAGATACGGCCCTCGACCATGGAGCCGCCGAGCGTCCCGGCGTTGAAGTTGACGAAGCCCTCGTGCATCACGGTCGTGCCGCTCGCCAGGTGCGCGCCGAGACGGACCCGGTCGGCCTCGGCGATCCGGACGCCGCTGGGCACCACGTAGTCGACCATCCTGGGGAACTTGTCCACGCCGTAGACGGTCACCTGGCCGCGGGCGCGCAGGCGGAGCCGTACCCGCTCGAAGCCCTCGACGGCGCACGGACCGTGGTTGGTCCACACCACGTTGCCGAGCAGGCCGAACAGCCCGTCCAGGTTCAGGCCGTGCGGCTGGACGAGGCGTGCCGACAGCAGGTGCAGGCGCAGGTAGACGTCGTAGGTGTCGGCCGGGGCCTCCGACAGCTTGGTGATCTGAGTCCGCACCGCGACCACCTCCACGCCGCGGTCCTCGTCCACGCCGAGCAGCGCGGCGACCTCGGAGCCGAGCTCCTGGGCGGCCTCCTGCGCGCTCAGCCGGCTGGTGCCCGGAGCGGAGGGCTCGCCCAGCTGCGGGGACGGGAACCACGTGTCGAGCACGGTCCCGCCGGAAGTTATGGTCGCGATGCCGGTCGCGTACGCGCCGGAGATCTGAGCTGCTGCGTTCACACCGACCAAGCCTAGCCAAAGCGGTCGCAACGGCAGTATGCCGAGGGAGCGTCGGGCGTGTGCCCGCAGTGCCCGCCGGTTAGCGTGGCCGCCATGCTGCAGGGGATCGACGTGTCGAACTGGCAGGGCGCCGTCAACTGGGGCGCGCAGGCGAAGGGCGGGGTCTCCTTCGCCTTCGCCAAGGCGAGCGAGGGGAGCACCTTCACCGACAAGTGGTTCGGCACCAACTGGAACGGCATGCGCGAGAGCTGGATCGTCTGCGGCGCCTACCACTTCGCCCGCCCCGCGGGCGACCCCGAGGTGCAGGCGGTGCACTTCCTGAAGATCGTGCAGCGGGCCGGAGGGCTGCGCAGGGGCGATCTGCTCGCCCTCGACCTGGAGACCAACGACCACCTGCCCGCCGCCAGGGTGGCGCGGTTCGCCCGCAGCTGGTGTCAGGCGATCATCGCGCTGGCCGGGGTGAAGCCGGTGGTCTACACGTTCCAGGCGTTCGCGCAGAACGGCAACTGCGCCGGGCTGGAGACCTACCCGCTGTGGATCGCCGCGCCCGACGCGCCCCGGGGCAGGCCGCAGGTGCCCAGCCCGTGGCGGAGGTGGACCATTCACCAGCACTCGCACAAGCCGCTGGATCGCAACGTCTTTCGCGGGACCCGGGCCGAGCTGACCTCGCTGGGCTACCGCCGGAGCCGCGACGCCTGAGAAATCGCGTCGCCGACACCGGTAGCATCGATTTCGGACCATCCATCGACGTCTCCCAGGGAGCAACCGTGTCGGCCGTGCCAGAACTTCGTATCACCCTCGCCGGAGCCGCGCGTGTGGTGGCGGGAGGCACGACGTACGGGGAGGCGCTGGAGGCGGACGGCCGCTCCGTGGTCGCCGCCCGCGTGGGCGGCGAGCTGAAGGACCTCGCGGCCCCGGTGGCCGAGGGCGACGTGATCGAACCGGTCGAGGCGGCCAGCCCCGACGGGCGCGCCATCGTCCGCCACTCCACCGCGCACGTCATGGCCCAGGCCGTTCAGGAGATCTTCCCCGAGGCCAGGCTGGGCATCGGCCCGCCGGTCGAGAACGGTTTCTACTACGACTTCGACGTCAAGAACCCCTTCACCCCCGACGACCTCAAGCGCATCGAGAAGCGCATGCGCGAGATCGTCAAGCAGGGCCAGCTCTTCTCCCGCAGGCCCGTCTCCGACGACCAGGCGGCCGAGGAACTCGCCGCCGAGCCGTACAAGCTGGAGCTGATCGGCCTCAAGGGCGGGGTCGCCGACGAGGAGAGCGTCGAGGTGGGCGGTGCCGAGCTCACCATCTACGACAACCTCGACCCCAAGACCGGCGAGCTGTGCTGGAAGGACCTGTGCCGCGGCCCCCACGTGCCGACCACCCGGTCCATCCCGGCGTTCAAGCTGATGCGCACCGGCGGCGCCTACTGGCGGGGCAGCGAGAAGAACCCGCAGCTCCAGCGGATCTACGGCACCGCCTGGGAGTCGCGCGAGAAGCAGGATGAGTACCTCCACCTGCTGGAGGAGGCCGAGAAGCGGGATCACCGCAAGCTGGGCGCCGAGCTCGACCTGTTCTCCTTCCCCGACGAGCTGGGCTCCGGCCTGCCGGTCTTCCACCCCAAGGGCGGCGTGATCCGCCGCGTCATGGAGGACTACTCGCGCAAGCGGCACGAGGAGGCGGGCTACTCCTTCGTCAACACCCCGCACATCACCAAGAGCAAGCTCTACGAGATCTCCGGCCACCTCGACTGGTACAAGGACGGGATGTTCCCGGCCATGGAGCTGGAGGGGGCGGAGTACTACCTCAAGCCGATGAACTGCCCGATGCACAACCTGATCTTCAGGTCCCGCGGGCGTTCCTACCGGGAGCTGCCGCTGCGGCTGTTCGAGTTCGGCACGGTCTACCGCTACGAGAAGTCCGGCGTCATCCACGGCCTGACCCGCGTGCGCGGCATGACGCAGGACGACGCGCACATCTACTGCACTCACGAGCAGATGCGCGACGAGCTCAAGTCGCTGCTGCGCTTCGTGCTCGACCTGCTCCGCGACTACGGGCTCGACGACTTCTACCTGGAGCTGTCGACCAAGGACCCGGAGAAGTTCGTCGGTCCCGACGAGGTGTGGGAGGAGGCGACCGAGACGCTGCGCGAGGTCGCCGAGTCCGAGAAGCTGGAGCTCGTCCTCGACCCCGGGGGCGCCGCCTTCTACGGTCCGAAGATCTCCGTTCAGGCCCGCGACGCCATCGGCCGCACCTGGCAGATGTCGACCATCCAGCTGGACTTCAACCTGCCCGAGCTCTTCGAGCTCGAGTACCAGGCCGCGGACGGCACCCGGCAGCGTCCCGTCAAGATCCACCGGGCGCTGTTCGGCTCGATCGAGCGCTTCTTCGGCGTCCTGGTCGAGCACTACGCGGGCGCGTTCCCCCCCTGGCTCGCGCCGGTCCAGGTGGTCGGCATCCCGATCGCCGAGGCACACGTGCCCTACCTTCAGGACGTCGCCAAGAAGGCCCGCGAGCGGGGCATCAGGATCGAGGTCGACGCCTCCGACGACCGGATGCAGAAGAAGATCCGCAACGCGCAGAAGTCCAAGGTGCCCTTCATGCTCCTGGCGGGCGACGACGACATCGCCAACGGCGCTGTCTCCTTCCGCTTCCGCAACGGCGAGCAGAAGAACGGGGTCCCGGTCGACGAGGCGATCACCGAGATCGTCGACGCGATCGAGCGCCGTCTCCAGGTCTGAGCCTTCTCCGAGGCGTTCCGGGTCCGGCTTCCCCTCGGGGGCCGGACCCGTTCCTTTGGCGGGGCCAGGCCCCGCCAGGCGTCCCTAGTCGTGCTTCGCGGGCTCGGCGGGTGCCTCGGGCCGGATCTCGCCCGGCAGGCGGACGTCCTCCACGTCGACGTTGACCTCGACGACCCGCATGCCAAGCATCCGGCTGATGGTCCGGGCCACGTTGGTCTTCACCTCGTTGGCCACGTCCATCACCACGTGCCCGTACTCCGCCACGATCGACACGTCCACCGCGGCCGTACGGTCCTGCACATGGGCGCTGACGCCCCGAGGGCCGCGCCTGGCACCGATGCCGGCCCGCTCACGCACCGGCTCCACCGCGTGGGCGGTTTCGCCCCCCAGCTCGGCGACGCCCGTGACCTCAAGGGTGGCGAGGGCCGCGACCTTCTCCACCACCTCGTCCGCCACCTTGATCCGGCCCTTCACCACGGCCGAGGACACCGGGGTGACCGGGGCCGGGGGAGTCAGCGGAGAGACGGGAGACACGATCGCCGTCACGGCCGGGGAAGGGGAGGGCACCTCGTCCGGTGCCGGGGTGATCGTCTCGACCACCGCCAGGACGGGCTCGCTCGTGGAGGATGCCGGCGGCTCCGTGTCGGCGGACAGGGACAGGCTGAGGGAGAACGGGCGGGTGGGCCTGCCGCCGGTCTCGGCGGGAGACACGCTCTCCTCGGTCGGCTCCTCGACGGAGACGTCGGTCATGGGTACTCCTCGGCTGTCGGTGGTCTTGCTGGGGGATTCTGCCGGAAATTTGCGGCATTCGTCCGTTAATACGGTGAGATATAGATCGGGATCCCGTCCAGCCGCCGGATACCGGCCGATTCCGGTGCCCCGGCGGGGGAGGCGCCAGACCGAGGGAATCGGCTTGGCAATATGCTGGCGACCATGAGCAACGAGCCGGAGGCGCAGTACGGAGCGGGAACACCGGACGCGTTCCAGAGACTCTGGACTCCGCACCGGATGGCCTACATCAAGGGGGCCAGCAAACCGACGGGTTCGGGTCCCGAGGACGGCTGCCCGTTCTGCGAGATCCCCCAGATGAGCGACGAGGACGGCCTGATCGTCGCCCGAGGTGACGCGGTCTTCGCGCTGCTCAACCTCTACCCGTACAACTCCGGCCATCTGATGGTCTGCCCCTACCGCCACGTGCCGGACTACGCGGACCTGGACGAGACCGAGACCACCGAGCTCGCCGACTTCACCAAACGGGCGCTGGTCGCCCTGCGCAAGGCCAGCGGCGCGCAGGGTTTCAACGTGGGCATGAACCTGGGAGGTGTGGCGGGCGCCGGGATCGCCGCCCACCTTCACCAGCACGTGGTGCCCCGCTGGGGCGGCGACACCAACTTCATGCCCGTCGTCGGCCAGACCAGGGTGCTTCCTCAGCTGCTGCGTGACACAAGGGAACTGCTCGCCGGCTCCTGGCCCGCCTCGTCGTAGCGCGAGGCTCCGCCCAAGGTCCTGATGCCCACCGACAGTGTCAGCGGCACGGCGAGCGCCAGTGCCATGGAGAGCACCGCGGCGCCCGAGTCGTTGACCAGCATGCCGACCACCCCGCTGACCAGGGTGCCGATCAACCCGGCCCGCAGCGCGGGGGAGTGCGCGAACGCGGCGGGCAGCACCCCCGCGGTCGCCTGCTCCGGCCGTAGCAGCGCGTAGACGAGGAACGCCGTCGCGGCGATCACGACCGGCATCAGGTTGGGGCTGAGCAGCGTGCCCAGCATCGCGCCGAGCTTGCGGCCGATCACCTCGGTGGCCTCGCCGGTGAGCACCTGGCCGACGAAGCGCCCCAGGTGCGTCTGGAAAGCAGGCGGGCGCAGGTAGTCGAGGTAGGCGATGCCCATCACGGTGACGCCGCCCGCCACGCAGAACGCGCCCAGCTTGACGATCGAGACCCGCCTGCCCGCGATCAGCAGCGCGGTCACCGCGATCCCCGGTACGAACGCGATCACGCCGCCGAAGTCGCTGCCCACGCCCGGCCAGCCGCCCAGGATCATCGCGAAGCCGCCCAGCACCGCCACGGCGGTGACCGCCGCACCCGTGTGGCCTCCGCGCGTCAGCCGGTGCGCGATCGTGGCGGTCAGCAGCAGCACCGAGGTGGCGAAGAGCGCGAACGGGATGTTGCCCAGGCCGTAGTAGCGGGCCCCGACCACGGCGCTGTAGCCCATCACGCTGTTGAGCTGCAGGGTCGTCCCGGTCAGCAGGTCGCCCGCGAGCACCGCCGCGGTCACCCCCGCCACCACCGCCGGTGGTCCGAGCGGTGCGCGCCGCCATGGCCCCGCCAGCGCCAGCGTGGCCAGCAGCAGGGTGCATCCGGCGATCCCGCCGACCAGTGCGAGCAGCGGTGTACGCGCGTCCTGCCAGGGGGTGAGGTTCACCAGGTATGTCGAGGCGGGCACCGAGGCCAGTGCCACCGCGGCCACGCGCATGCGCCTCAGCCCGCGCCCGCGGCGCAACAGCAGGAACGCGGTCAGGTAGAAGGCGACCTGCAGCACGGCGACCGAGGTGAAGAAGACGCCGCCCACGTTCCTGATCGTCTGCCCGGCCACGTCGGCCCTCTCCAGGTCGGCCCGTGCGGCCTCGGTGGTGCCGGTCTGCCTCTCGCTCGCCTGCCAGGGGAGCCCGACCACGCCCGGCGGTGCCTCGACGCCGGTCAGGGAGAGCACCGTCGCGGTGACGTCCGGCAGGATCGTGATGTCGTCGCGGTGGGTGGAGGCCGCTCCCAGGAAGCGGCCGGAGAGGTCTCCGTCGCGCATCATGGCAACCCGAAGGTGCGGGTCGGCGCCGTGGTCGGACAGGCCCGCCAGCAGCACTCGCGCATCCTTGGGCAGCACGCTCAGCACCGCTCCGGCCTTGGCGTCGGCCAGGCGCAGCGCCGCCGCCCGCTGCTGCGGGGTGAGCCGCTCCTCGACCTTGGGCAGCCGTCCGTCGGTGATGTAGGGCCTGATCAGATCGTCGATGTCGACGGCGATCACACGACACCTGGTGAGCACGCCCGAGCGGATCTGCGCGGGGGAGGGAGCGTACACGTCGACCCTGCCCGATCTGTCGGCCAGTGCCAGCGCGGCCCCCGGGCCGATCGCCAGTGTGCACTCCCCGGCGGCATGCACGGCCTCGCCGAGGGCGCCCGCGTTGCGCTGCCCGGCGACGTCGCGCAGGTATCCGTAGCCGGGGATGACGGCACCCGTTTTGTCGGCCTCGGGCAGCGGGGGAAGCCCGCAGCCGTAGCCGACCGCGGACCTCACCCCGGCCGAGATCGTCAGCCAGCCGTCATAGGGACAGGTCACCCGGCCCACCGCGCGGACCGACAGCGAGCCGATCGCGCTCTGCGTGGCCAGCCGCCACAGATTCGGGGTGCCGCCGGGGCTGAGGTCGCTCCACTGCAGGCCAGGAATGCCGATCAGCACCACCCGCCCGTCCACCCGCGTGGCGGACTGCGCGACACCTGGCCACAGCAATCCCAGGACCAGCGCAAACGCGAAAAGCGTCCGCTTCACCGACGACCTCCCCTTTAGCTTCTGCCAGGTGCTCGCACCGTAGGGGAAGATCGTGTCACGGGTCCAGCGAATCCGGGGGTGGCCGGGGGCGCGGCGAGTCCGGAGGCAGGCCGCGGGGTACCCGGGCGCTCACCGCCGCGCCCTGCCCGTCCCACGGCGCGCCCACGTCGGCACGGACGCGTGTCCGAGAGGGCGTGGGCGTGTCCGGTCAGCTCCCGGTGGGGGCGCTCTCGTTCTGCAGGCGGTCCAGGGCGGTGACCAGGTAGGTGCCGCCGCCCGTCGTGGTGAAGGTCTGGCGGTCGCCGTTCACCGCGGGCACGACCGCGACCAGGTTGCGGGCGTCGGCGGTGGCGCACTCGCCTGGCTTGCCGGAGGCGATCCGGTAGACCGCGTACGAGCGGGCCTCCGGGGAGCTCTTCCAGCTGAGCGAGGTGCCCTGGAGCCGCAGGTCCGCGGGCTTGGCCGGGGCCTGCCCGCCGCGGTCCTTGATCAGCGGCAGCAGCGCCGGGCGCGGGTAGTGGCTCTTGACGATGCGGTCCAGTACGCCCAGAGGGTCGGTGGACAGCTGCTTGGCGCTGAAGTAGACGTCGCCGGAGACCTGCTTGTGCTTGCGGTTCTGAGTGAGGTGGGAGGGCAGTTCGCCGGGCCTGGTCCAGGCGGGGGTGTCGGTGGCGCCGACCCGGTACAGGGCCTGGCCGATGTAGAGGTGCACGTCGGTGCCCTTGACCTCGTTCGCCCACCAGGGCATCAGCACGTCGTAGTCGGCGGCCTTGAAGCCGCGCGGCCAGTAGAGCTGCGGTATGACGTAGTCGACGGTGCCCTTGCGGATCCAGTGGCGGGCATCGGCGTAGATGGAGTCGTACGCCGACATGCCGCCGGTGGCCGAGCCGGTGGGATCCTCGGACTTGTTGCGCCAGATCCCGAACGGGCTGACGCCGAACTTCACGTTGTTCCTGACCTCGTGCACCGCCCTGTCGACCTGCGCGATCAGTTTGTTGACGTTGGCGCGGCGCCAGTCGGCGAGCTTGGCGCCCTTGCCGTACTTGGCGAAGGCGGCGTCGTCGGCGAACCTCGCGTTCCCGGAGGGATAGGGGTAGAAGTAGTCGTCGAAGTGGACCCCGTCGACGTCGTAGCGGGTCACCACGTCCTTGACGACCTTGGTGACGTGGTCGCGGACCGCGGGCAGGCCGGGGTTGTAGTAGGCCTGGCCGCCGTGCTTGACGATCCACTCGGGGTGGACCCGGGCGGGGTGGTTCGCGGGCAGTCTGGACAGGTCGCCGTCGGGGGAGGCGCGGTAGGGGTTGAACCACGCGTGGAACTCCAGGCCGCGCCGATGGGCCTCGGCGACGAGGAAGGGCAGCGGGTCCCAGCCGGGGTCCTTGCCCGCGGTGCCGGTCAGATACTGCGACCACGGCTCCAGGTTCGACCTGTACAGCGCGTCGGAGGCCGGGCGGATCTGGACGAACACCGCGTTGAACCGCCGCTTGACCGCGTTGTCGAGGATCCTGACGTACTCCGCCTGCTGCCGGGCGGTGGACAGGCCGGTCCGCGAGGGCCAGTCGATGTTCTTGACCGTGGCGATCCACACCCCGCGCAACTGCCGCTTGGGGTACCTCACATCCACCGGGCACTGTGCCGAGGTGGAGGTCGTCGCTCCCGCCGTTTCGGCCGAGACCGCCGAGCTCTTGGCGCCCTTGGGCCGGGCCGGCGCGGTGTCGGGGCCGAAGGTGTATGCGGCACCCGTGGTCAGAACGGCGAGGGCGGCAGCGGCCAGAAGAGGGCGTCCGTTTCGCATGGTTCCCAAGTCTGGCACCTGGACCGGTGTGCTCTGGCCGGAAAAAAGAAATCGTTCCGTGATGATTTTGTTATGCGAGTGCGTGCTGGGAGGCGTGTGTCCGATGGGGTGTGTCCACCTGGTGGCGACGTGCCGCCGGGCACACGCCTCATCGCCCGATCAGCCGGTGACCTTCTCCACCAGATGTGACGGGAGCGGCTCGTAGCGCAGGAAGACCCGCTGGAACGTCCCCGTGCCGTGTGACATGGATCTCAGATCGATCGAGTACCGGGTGATCTCCAGCTCGGGCACCTCGGCCCTGACCAGGGTACGTCCCACCCCCACCGGCTCCGTGCCGAGCACGCGGCCCCTGCGCGAGGACAGGTCGGACATCACCGCGCCCACGTGCTCGTCGGAGACCAGCACGGACACCTCGTCGACGGGTTCGAGCAGCAGCGTGGGCACCTTGGTCGCGGCCTCCTTCAGCGCGAGCGCCCCGGCGATCTGGAAGGCCATGTCGGAGGAGTCGACCGAGTGGGCCTTGCCGTCGTACAGCGTCACCCGCACGTCCACCATGGGGTAGCCGGCGAGGACCCCGCGCTGCATCTGGGTGCGTACGCCCTTCTCCACCGAGGGGATGAACTGGCGCGGCACCACGCCGCCGACGATCTTGTCCACGAACTCGAAGCCGCCGCCGGACGGCAGGGGCTCGACCTCCAGGTGGCAGACGGCGAACTGGCCGTGGCCGCCGGTCTGCTTGACGTTGCGGCCCAGGGCCTGGCAGCGGCCGCCGAAGGTCTCCCTGAGCGGCACCCGCAGCTCGATCTTCTCCACCTCCACACCGTGCCGCCTGCTCAGCCGCTCCAGCAGCACGTCGGTGTGGGCCTCGCCCATACACCACAGCACGAGCTGGCGGGTCTCGGGGTTGTGCTCCAGCCGGAGTGTCGGGTCCTCGGCGACCAGCCGCTGCAGCGCCTGGCTCAGCTTGTCGTCATCGGCCTTGGACTTGGGCTGGATCGCCACCGGCAGCAGCGGCTCCGGCATCGTCCAGGCCTTCATCACCAGCGGGTTCTCCCGGTCCGACAGGGTGTCGCCGGTCTCCGCGCGTGACAGTTTGGCCACCGCCGCGATGTCCCCGGCCACGCACTTGGCGGTCGTCCGCTGGAGCTTGCCCAGCGGCGAGGAGAGCGCCCCGATGCGCTCGTCCACGTCGTGGTCCTCATGCCCGCGGTCGGCCAGGCCGTGCCCCGAGACGTGCACCGTCATGTCGGGGCGCAGCGTGCCGGAGAAGACCCGCACCAAGCTGATCCGGCCCACGTACGGATCGCTGGTCGTCTTGACGATCTCCGCGACCAGCGGCCCGTCGGGGTCACAGGTGATACCGGCGACGGGCCGGCCGTCGATCGAGGTGATCTCCGGCATCGGGTGCTCGGGTGGCGATGGGAAGCCCTGGGTGATGAGCTCCAGGACCTCCAGCGCGCCCACGCCGGTCCCCGCGGCCAGCACCGGGTAGAAGCCGCCGCGCGCGACGGCCTTCTCCAGGTCCCCGATGAGGGCCTTGGTGTCGATCTCCTCGCCGGAGAGGTAACGGTCCATCAGGGACTCGTCCTCGCTCTCCTGGATGATGCCCTCGATCAGGGTGCCCCGGTAGATCTCGATCTGGTCGGCGTAGGCCGGGCCTGGGGAGTTCTCCGTCCTGGTGCCGGTCGCGTAGTTGTAGAACTTCTGGCTCAGCAGCCCGATCAGGCCGTTCACCCTGCCGTTGGTCACCACCGGCAGGTACAGCGGCGAGACGCCGTCGCCGAAGGCCTCCTGGCAGGCGGCGAGGACGTCCTCGAAGTTCGCCCGCTGGTGGTCGATCTTGGTGATCACGACCGCGCGGGGCATCCCGACCGCCGCGCACTCCTCCCAGAGCATCCTGGTCAGGCCGTCCACGCCCTCGACGGCCGAGACGACGAACAGCGCCGCGTCGGCCGCGCGCAACCCGGCGCGCAGGTCGCCGGCGAAGTCGGCGTAGCCGGGCGTGTCCAGCAGGTTGATCTTGATGTCGTTGTGGATCACGGGGGCCACGGTGAGATTCACCGAGCGCTGCTGGCGCACCTCGACCTCGTCGAAGTCGCTGGCCGTCGTGCCGTCCTCGACCCGGCCGGGCCGCTGGATGGTCTTGGTCGCGGCCAGCAACGCCTCCACGAGCGTTGTCTTCCCGGCACCGGAATGGCCGACCAGCACGACGTTTCTTATCTTGTCCGGCTGATCGACCGTGGGTGCCCTCCCCGCGGCTCCCGCTGTTCCGCCGGTTGCTCTCTCCGCCACATCGCCTCCCGCGTCGTTGCCGAAGGGGCGCGGCCTGGTGGGGCCCACCCCCGGGATCCGCTGCCGCGTCCATACACCGCATGGACGCGGTGTGTTCACCAAATACCCATGTGGCGAATATCACAAGAGGGGTGGGGCGATCCTATTGCGAGCGGGAAGTCTGATCGCTAGGTGTCCGAGCCTCCTCCGGAGAGCTCTCGCCGTGACGGCAACGCCTTGTCACACGGCTCGCCGATGCGCGCTCTCAGGCCGGGTGGCCTACGATCGGAGCGCGATGCTGAAACTTCTGCGCCCCGCCGTCACCCGAGTCTTGACCCCGCTGGGCAGGGCACTCACCCGCCGCGGGATCAGCCCCAACGCGGTCACCGCCGTGGGCACGCTCGGCACCGTCGCCGCCGCGCTGTTCTTCTACCCCCGGGGCCAGCTGTTCGTGGGCACGATGGTGATCACCTTCTTCGTGCTGGCCGACCTCCTCGACGGGGTCATGGCCAGGATGACGGGCGTGGGAAGCACCTGGGGCGCCTTCCTCGACTCCACGCTCGACAGGGTCGGCGACGCGGGAATCTTCTCCGGGCTGGTGTTCTGGTTCATCGTGAGCGATCAGCGGACGCTGGCGGGGGTCGCGCTGTTCTGCCTCGTCGCCGGAGCGGTGGTGTCCTACGTCAAGGCCAGGGCGGAGGCGCTGGGCATGACGTGCGACGTCGGTCTCGCCGAGCGGCCGGAGCGCCTGGTGGTGGGTCTGGTCTCGGCCGGCCTCGGCGGCCTCGGTGTGCCGTACATCCTGGCCGCGGGGCTCTGGCTGCTCGCCGCGGCCAGCGCGGTCACGGTCGGCCAGCGCCTGCTGCACGTGCGCCGGCAGGCCGTCTCCACCTCGCCCCGGCCCCTCCGCTGATCGGAAAATCGATGACAGACAAGCCCTCCCCCCAGGACCGTCTCGTCGCGGCCGCGTTCGGCGCCGGATGGAGGATCGTGCCCCGCCTGCCCGAGCGGTTCACCGCCTGGGCCTTCCGCGCCGCCGCCGACCGGCTGTGGAGGCACCGGGGAAAGTCGGTGCTCAGGCTGGAGGCCAACCTCGCCAGGGTCAAGGGCACCTCGCCGGGCGACCCGGCGATCCGGGAGCTCAGCCGCGACGGCATGCGCTCCTACTTCCGCTACTTCCACGAGGTTTTCCGGCTGCCCTCGATCCCCGTCGCCGAACTCGTCTCCCGGATGCACGTGATCGGGGCGGAGCCCGTCTACGACAACCTCGCCGCCGGGCGCGGCGTGGTCCTCGCCCTGCCGCACATGGGCAACTGGGACCAGGCGGGCGCCTGGTTCGCCGGGACGGGACATCCCTTCACCACGGTCGCCGAGCGGCTCAAACCCGAGTCGCTGTTCCATCGCTACACCGCCTTCCGCGAGGGGCTGGGCATGGAGGTGCTGCCGCTCACCGGTGGTGACGGTCACACCTTCGGCACCCTGGCGCAGCGCCTGCGCGCCGGGCTCCCGGTCGCCCTGCCCGCCGAGCGCGACCTGACCGCGAACGGTGTCGAGGTGCAGTTCTTCGGCTCGGCCACGCGGATGCCCGCCGGCCCCGGCCTGCTGGCCGTGCACACCGGGGCCGCCCTCATCCCGGCGATCCCCTACTTCCAGGGGACCGGCTGGGGCCTGCAGTTCCACGAGGAGATCGCGGTCCCGGCCGAGGGCACCAGGAAGGAGAAGGTGGCCGTCGTCACGCAGAGCCTCGCGGGCGTCTTCGAGAAGGGCATCGCCGAGCACCCCGAGGACTGGCACATGCTCCAGCGCCTCTGGCTCGAGGACCTGGAGCCCAGGGGATGAGGATCGGCATCGTCTGCCCCTACACCTGGGACGTGCCGGGCGGAGTCCAGGTGCACATCCGCGATCTCGCGGAGGCGCTCATGGAGGAAGGCCACCACGTCTCGGTGATCGCCCCCGCCGCGGACAACGCCCCGCTGCCCCCGTACGTGACCTCGGCGGGCCGCGCGATTCCGGTGCCCTTCAACGGGTCGGTGGCCAGGATGTCGTTCGGGTTCCTGTCGGCGAACCGGGTGCGCCGCTGGGTGCGCGAGGGCGCCTTCGACGTGCTGCACGTGCACGAACCGGCCATCCCCTCGCTGGGGCTGCTCGCCTGCTGGGTGGCCAGGGGGCCGATCGTGGCCACCTTCCACGCCTCGTACGGTAACTCCCGGTCCTTCTCGGTCACGGCCTCGGTGCTGATGAGCGCGCTGGAGAAGATCACCGGCCGGATCGCGGTGTCCGACGCGGCCAGGAAGACCCTGGTCGAGTTCATGGGCGGTGACGCCGTGCTCATCCCCAACGGGGTGACGGTCGGCCGCTACGCCGAGGGCGAGCCGCTGCCCGGCTGGGACGAGGGCGAGGTGATCGGCTTTCTCGGCAGGATGGACGAGCCGCGCAAGGGCCTGCCGGTGCTGCTGGAGGCGTTCGTCCTGCTGGCCGCCGAGCGGCCGGCGCTGCGCCTGCTCCTGGCCGGGCCGGGTGACGCCGCCGAGGTGCTGGAGCGCGTCCCGGCCGCCCTCCACGACCGGATCGGCCTGCTCGGCATGGTCAGCGAGGAGGACAAGGTGCGTGCCTACCACACGGTCGACGTCTTCTGCGCGCCCAACCTGGGGGGTGAGAGCTTCGGCATCGTGCTGACCGAGGCGATGTCGGCCGGCGCGGCGATCCTGGCGAGCGACATCCCGGCCTTCCGCAAGGTGCTCGACGACGGCCAGGCGGGAGCGCTGTTCGAGACGGGCGACGCCACCTCGCTCGCCCGCCGGGCCGCCGAGCTGCTCGACGACCCCGTGCGCCGGGCCAAGCTGTCGCAGGAGGCCCGCGCCGCCGTGCGGAAGTACGACTGGTCGACGGTCGCCCGTGACGTCCTGCGGGTCTACGAGACGGTGGCGAGTACGGCCGGGGTCGAGGAGGACGCCGAGGGCGCCGAGGGCGCAGGGGACGCCGAGGGCACAGTGGCGAGCAGGGCCTGGGCCGAGGGGAACGACACGCTGTGACGACCACGCTGATCCTGGTGGTGGGCGCGATCGTGGTGCTCTGCGCCGTCTACATCTCCTGGCGGGCGGGCAGGCTCGACCGGCTGCACATCCGGCTGGAGCTGGCCCGTGAGTCCCTGGACGCCGCCCTGGTGCGGCGGACCGCCGTCAGCCTGGAGTTGGCCGCCTCCCGGCTGCTGGACCCGGCGACGAGCCTGGTGCTGGCCGCGGCCGCCCACGAGGCCCGTACGGCGGGTCCCGAGGAGCGTGAGCACGCCGAGAGCGACCTGTCGCGCACCCTGCGAGCCGTCGTCGACCAGGAGCGCTTCCGTGACCGGCTGGCCGACACTCCGGCAGGTTCCGACCTGCTGGAGGAGCTGGGGGCCGCGGTGGCCAAGGTCCTCTACTCCCGCCGGTTCTACAACAACGCGGTGGGCGTGACCCGCGCGGCGCAACGCCGCTGGCTGGCCCGCACGCTGCGGCTGGCCGGGCACACCGAGTATCCGGGCTTCTTCGAGATCGACGATGCGCCGCCGAAGGCCCTGGCCGCCGAATAAGCCACACATAAACTGGAGTAACTGACAAGTCGGACACCGGTAGGCTCTTGGCGGTTCGTGGCCGAGTGGCTAAGTGGCTGACTTGAGGAGATGAATCGTGCGGGTTTCTCGGATGATCGCCGTCACGCTGGCGGGAGTCGCGGTTCTCGCGCCGGTCGCGGCCTGTTCCTCCGACAAGCCCGCGTCGGCGGGCAATCCGGTGGCCGGTGAGCCGAGTGCGGCGCCGACCCCCACGCCCGAGCCGACGCACCCCTTCACCGGCCTGCCGGGCGCGGCCCGCAGGCCGGTGCTCGCGGCGAAGATCGAGAACACCTCGGCGGGCAAGCCGCAGCTCGGCCTCAAAAGCGCGGACATCGTCTACATAGAGCAGGTCGAGGCGGGCCTGACCCGGCTGATGGCGATCTTCTCCTCGAAGATCCCGGCCAAGATCGGCCCGGTCCGCAGCGCCCGCATCTCCGACCTGCACATCGTCCCGCAGTTCGGCAGGCCCGCCTTCGCCTACTCGGGCGCGCAGACCAAGATGCTCCCCTTCATCGCCGAGGCGCCGCTGTTCGACGTCTCCGACAGCCGGGCGCCGGGCGCCTACTTCCGCCAGGAAGGACGCTTCGCCCCCTACAACCTGTTCGCCAACACCAGGCAGCTGCTGACCGAGGCGCCCAAGGCGAGCAGGTCCAAGGACATCGGATTCACCTTCGGCGACGCCCCCGAGGGCGGCGTGCCGCGGAAGGCGTACAGCGTGAAGTACCCGGCGGCCCGTTTCACCTTCGCCTGGTCGCAGGCGGCGGGCAAGTGGCTGATCTGGCAGGACGGCAAGAAGGACATGGCGGCCGAGGGCGGCCAGCTCGGCGCGCCCACGATCGTCGTGCAGTACACCAAGACGGAGCGCTCGGAGTTTCACGACAAGAACCAGAGCTACACGCCGCTGGTGCACAGCACGGGCAAGGGCAGGGCGATCGTGCTCCGCGACGGGCAGGCGTTCAAGGCCCGCTGGTCACGGGAGACGGAGAAGGACGGCACCGTCTTCACCACGGAGGCGGGTGAGCCGATGAACTTCGCCCCCGGTCAGGTCTGGATCGCGCTGGCCTCCGCCAAACCCGTCATTCCCTGACGCGCAAGTCCTACATCATGTTCAAGAGGATCTTCTAAGAACGACAAGACGGCGTGTAGGGGGCATCCTGCCCAGCGCCTACGATGGAAGCGTAGTGGCCGTCCAGCGCGGGCGGCCCGTGATCCGCAGCCGTCGTGAGGTAGAGACCGTGTCCAGCAGCACGCCCGAAGTCAGCGATACCACCGTCACCGGAACCGCCCGGGTCAAGCGCGGCATGGCAGAGATGCTCAAGGGCGGCGTCATCATGGACGTCGTCAACGCCGAGCAGGCCAAGATCGCCGAAGACGCCGGTGCCGTGGCCGTCATGGCCCTCGAACGGGTACCCGCCGACATCCGCGCCCAGGGCGGCGTCTCCAGGATGAGCGACCCCGACATGATCGACGGCATCATCGCCGCCGTCTCGATCCCGGTCATGGCCAAGGCCCGCATCGGCCACTTCGTCGAGGCTCGGGTGCTCCAGTCGCTTGGCGTCGACTACGTCGACGAGTCCGAGGTGCTCACCCCGGCCGACTACGCCAACCACATCGACAAGTGGCAGTTCACGGTGCCCTTCGTCTGTGGCGCGACCAACCTGGGCGAGGCGCTGCGCCGCATCACCGAGGGCGCGGCGATGATCCGTTCCAAGGGCGAGGCGGGCACCGGCGACGTCTCCAACGCCACCACCCACATGCGCAAGATCAGGGGCGAGATCAAGCGCCTGGCCTCGCTGCCCGCCGACGAGCTCTATGTCGCGGCCAAGGAGCTCCAGGCGCCGTACGAGCTGGTCGCCGAGGTCGCCAAGACCGGCAAGCTGCCGGTGGTGCTGTTCACCGCCGGTGGCATCGCCACCCCGGCCGACGCCGCGATGATGATGCAGCTCGGCGCCGAGGGCGTGTTCGTCGGCTCGGGCATCTTCAAGTCCGGCAACCCCGCCGAGCGCGCCGCCGCGATCGTCAAGGCCACCACCTTCCACGACGACCCCGACGTCATCGCGAAGGTCTCCCGCGGCCTGGGCGAGGCCATGGTCGGCATCAACGTCGACGACATCCCGGCCCCGCACCGGCTGGCCGAGCGCGGCTGGTAGCGGAACTCAGGGAAACCGGCGGAGAGGCGGCCTCCTTGCGGGAGGCCGCCTCTCCGGCGCTAGAAGGGCCGTCCAGGAAGGCCCAGGGCTGGTTATGAACCAGTTTGGGGTGATCCGTGGGGTGGCCATACCCTGAAAGGGACGTTTCTTTTCCAGGGGAAGGACCATCGGTGACCATCGTCCCGACGATCGGCGTGTTCGCGCTTCAAGGCGACGTGCGCGAGCACGTGCGCTCGCTGGAGGCGGTGGGTGCCAGAGCGGTCGCCGTACGGCGCCCTCACGAACTGGAGGCGGTCGACGGCCTCGTCATCCCGGGCGGCGAGTCCACCACGATGTGGAAGCTCGCCGAGACCTTTGAGCTGCTCGAACCGCTCCGGATGCGGATCAAGGCCGGGATGCCCGCCTATGGCTCCTGCGCCGGCATGATCATGCTGGCGGACCGGATCGAGGGCGGCGTCGAGGGCCAGCAGACGATCGGCGGCATCGACATGGTCGTTCGGCGCAACGCCTTCGGCCGCCAGGTCGACTCCTTCGAGGCCGACATCGACTTCGCCGGCCGCGGTGCCATGCGGGCGGTCTTCATCCGCGCGCCCTGGGTGGAATCCGTGGGTTCGGGGGTCGAAGTGCTGGCGTTGGCCGAACCTGGAGATAGGATCGTCGCGGTCCGTCAAGGACCGCTGCTCGCCACATCCTTCCACCCGGAGATTACCGGGGATGTTGGTGTGCATTCATATTTCGCTGAGATGGTGAGGGAGCTCTAGGGGATGTCCGGCCACTCCAAATGGGCGACGACGAAGCACAAGAAGGCGGCGCTTGATTCCAAGCGCGGCAAGCTGTTCGCCAAGCTCATCAAGAACATCGAGGTCGCGGCACGGACGGGCGGCCCCGATCCGGACGGCAACCCGACGCTGTACGACGCCATCACCAAGGCGCGCAAGAGCTCGGTTCCGATCGACAACATCGAGCGCGCCCGCAAGCGCGGCGGCGGCCTGGAGGCCGGCGGCGCCGACTGGCAGACCATCATGTACGAGGGCTACGCCCCCGGCGGCGTCGCGGTGCTGATCGAGTGCCTCACCGACAACCGCAACCGCGCGGCCTCCGAGGTCCGTGTCGCGCTGACCCGCAACGGTGGCTCGCTGGCCGACCCGGGCTCGGTGTCCTACATGTTCAACCGCAAGGGCGTCGTGCTCGTCCCCAAGGGCGAGCTGGGTGAGGACGACGTGCTGACCGCGGTCCTCGACGCGGGCGCCGAGGAGGTCAACGACCTGGGCGACCAGTTCGAGGTCGTCTCCGAGGCCACCGACCTCGTCCCGGTCCGCAAGGCCCTGCAGGAGGCCGGGATCGACTACGACTCGGCCGAGTCCGGCTTCATGCCGACGATGAACGTCCCGCTCGACGAGGACGGCGCCCGCAAGGTCTTCAGGCTGATCGACGCCCTTGAGGACAGTGACGACGTACAGAACGTCTGGGCCAACTTCGACGTCTCCGACGAGGTCATGGAGAAGCTCGACGCGTGATCTCGCGCTTCGGCGTCCCCGCCGCGGAACTCCGGGCGGTGACCGCCTTCGCCGTGTCCCACGTGCTCGACCGCCGCTGACACTTCCCGCGGGCCCCGCGAGGGCCGTGCGCGACGTGCTCTCAGGCGGTAGAGTCTGGCACCGAACAGGTGTTCGGCGAGCGGAGGCGTGCCGGTGCGGTTGCCCGAACTGCGGGTCATGGGGGTCGATCCCGGGCTTACCCGATGCGGGCTCGGCGCCGTCGAGGGGAGGCCGGGCGCGCCGCTGAGCCTGGTCAAGGTCGGAGTGGTCCGCACCCCCGCCGACGACGAGATCGGCGCCCGGCTGGTGGCGATCGAGACCGGCATAGAGCAGTGGCTCGACGAGCTCGAACCCGACGCGGTGGCCGTGGAGCGGGTCTTCGCCCAGCACAACCTCAGGACCGTGATGGGCACCGCGCAGGCCTCCGCCGTGGCGATCCTGTGCGCCTCCCGCAGGGGGCTGCCGGTCGCCCTGCACACGCCGTCCGAGGTCAAGGCGGCGATCACCGGCAGCGGCACGGCCGACAAGCAGCAGGTCGGCACGATGGTGACCCGGCTGCTGCGGCTGGACGCCATGCCCAAGCCCGCCGACGCCGCCGACGCGCTCGCCCTCGCGATCTGCCACGTGTGGCGGGGCGGGGCCCAGAGCAGGCTGGCCGAGGCCGCCGCGAAGGCCGCGAGCGGCCCCGGCACGAGCGCGGCGGCCTACTTCCGCGGCCGGGGCAGGGCCGGATACCCGAGAGGAACCACGAAGTGATCGCCTCGGTACGAGGACAGGTGACCGCGATCGCCCCCGACGGGGCGGTCGTCGAGGTGGGCGGGGTGGGAGTGCTCGTGCACTGCACGCCGGGCACGCTGGCGACGCTCAGAACGGGCGAGGAGGCCCGGCTGGCCACCTCGCTGGTGGTCCGCGAGGAGTCGCTGACGCTGTTCGGCTTCGCCACCGACGACGAGCGCGGGATCTTCGAGATGCTGCAGACGGCCAGCGGGGTCGGCCCCAAGGTCGCACTGGCGATGCTGGCCGTGCACACCCCCAACGCGCTCAGGATGGCCGTGGCCACCGCCGACGTCAAGGCGCTGACCAGGGTCCCCGGGGTGGGCCCGAAGGGCGCCCAGCGGATCATCGTCGACCTCAAGGGCAAGCTCGGCACGCCTGAGGAGGCGGTCAACGCCGCGCTCAACGGCCGCGCCGCCGCGCCCGCCTGGCGCGATCAGGTCCACTCCGGCCTGGTCGGCCTGGGTTACTCGGTACGGGACGCGGACGAGGCGGTCGCCGCCGTCGCGCCCCGGGCCGACGCCGAACTGGCCGAGGGCCGCCCCCCGCAGGTGGCGGCGCTGCTCAAGGCGGCACTCAGCGCGCTGAGCACGCGATGAGAGGCCCGACGGGGAAGACGCGGCGGGAAGAGCGCGGGCGCCTCCGCCGTACGGTGAGCAGAGGTGGGGCGGCGTGAGTTTCGAACGGGATCTGGTGTCGCCGGACGCCGAGGGCGACGAGAGGAACATCGAGGCGGCGCTGCGGCCCAAGCGGCTGGAGGAGTTCATCGGGCAGGCACGGGTGCGCGAGCAGCTGTCCCTGGTGCTGCAGAGCGCGCTGCGGCGCAACCGGCCGCCGGACCACGTGCTGATGAGCGGCGGTCCCGGGCTGGGCAAGACGACCCTCTCCATGATCATCGCGACCGAGCTCTCCGTGCCGCTCCGGATCACCTCGGGGCCCGCGCTCGAGCGGGCCGGTGACCTCGCGGCGATCCTGTCGACCCTCTCGGAGGGCGAGGTGCTGTTCATCGACGAGATCCACCGCATGGCCAGGCCCGCCGAGGAGATGCTCTACCTCGCGATGGAGGACTTCCGCGTCGACATCGTGGTGGGCAAGGGGCCGGGGGCGACCGCGATCCCGCTGGAGATCGCCCCGTTCACCCTGGTCGGGGCCACCACCAGGGCCGGCATGCTCCCCGCGCCGCTGCGTGACCGCTTCGGCTTCGTCGCGCACATGGACTTCTACGGGGTCGCCGAGCTGGAGCAGGTGCTGCACCGCTCCTCGCGCCTGCTGGGCGTGACGCTGCCGGGCGACGCCGCCACCGAGATCGCCGGCCGCTCGCGGGGCACGCCCCGCATCGCCAACCGCCTGCTGCGCAGGGTCCGCGACTTCGCCGAGGTGCGCGCGGAAGGCGTCGTCACCAGGGACGTCGCCTCCGCCGCGCTCAACCTCTACGAGGTCGACGCCGAGGGGCTCGACAGGCTCGACCGGGCAGTGCTCGGAGCGCTGCTGCGCAAGTTCGGCGGTGGCCCGGTGGGGCTGTCGACGCTGGCGGTCGCGGTGGGGGAGGAGCCGGAGACGGTCGAGGTGGTCGCCGAGCCGTTCCTGGTGCGGCAGGGTCTGCTGGCCCGCACCCCCCGTGGCCGGGTCGCGACCGCCGCGGCCTGGACCCATCTGGGGCTGGTGCCCCCGCCGGACGCCTTCGGCGCCTCGCTCCTCATCGATCTTGGGGATGATGCTGAGCAAATCTAGCGTTGTGCATCGGTAGGGGAGACGTACAAGCTTGATCACAGATGGATGACAACTGTATCGAAATGGGAACTTCCCTGCGTGCCGGATCGTGACTTCGTTGCCGCGCTTCTAACAACTCGCCTAAACTCCGAGCCTTGGCTGGCTGTGTAGGCTGACGTGCTGAGCGGCGTGGTCGTATATGACGTCCGGTTTCACGCCGGTCATTCTCAAGAGAGGGAGCGGCCCTGTGGGCGGCAACTATTCAAGCCTGATCATGATCGCTCTCATGGTCGTGGTCTTCTACTTCCTGCTGATCCGACCGCAGCGCAAGCGGCAGCAGGAGCAGGCCAAGATGCAGAACAGCCTCGCGCCGGGCACCGGTGTCATGACCACGACGGGTCTTTTCGGGACCGTGGTGGCCATCGACGCCGACGACGTGATCCTGGAGATCGCCCCTGGTGTGGAGACTCGCTGGGTGAAGGCGGCGATCGGCCGTGTCCTGGTTCCCGTCGACGATGTGGAGGAGGATGTCAAGGCCGTCGACCACGACGTCGCGGAGACCGCCGAGCAGCAGAGCGAAGAGCGCGACTCGGCGAGCAAGAAACTGTGAGTAGGTTCACCACCAATCCCCTATAACCGAAAGTCGACCAGTGGCCCGACCGACCAGCGGCCAGAGCAGACCGGGGCGCATGCTCCTGGTGCTTCTGGCGATCATTCTCGCCATGGGAGGGGTGATGCTCCTCAACAAGGCGTACACCCCGGAATATGGCCTCGACCTCGCCGGCGGCACGACAGTGACGCTGCAGCCCATCACCCCGAACGGAAGCGCTCCCTCCCAGGAGAGTCTCGATCTGGCGGTGAACATCATCCGCGAGCGGGTGAACGGCAGCGGCATCTCCGACGCCGAGGTCGCCAAGTCCGGTGACAACATCGTCATCTCCGTCCCCGGAGTTGGCCAGGAGGAAGTCGTCAAGCTGGTCGGCACCACTGCGGAACTGCGGTTCCGCCAGGTGCTGGCGATCGGGGCCGGATCGCCTCCGCCCCCCGGGGAGCTGGCCACCCAGCCGCCGACGCCGTCCCCCTCGCCCACCACCTCCGGGGGCAAGGGAACCAGGGCGCCCAAGCCCACCGAGTCCGCGGTGCCGAAGCCGGCCGCGACAGCCGCCCCCGACACGAGCACCTCGCCCGCCGGGCGCGCCCTGTCGTCGGGACTGCTCAAACCAAGCCCAGGAGCAAGCTCCGAGTCCTCTACGGAGCCTGCTCAACCCGGCGACCAGTCTTCCAAGCCGGGTGACGGCACCGCCGCGCCGACGGCCCCGCCGATGGCGGCCGAGGACCCCATGGCGGGCGTCGACCCCACCGGGATCGACCCGGCGGCCCTCAAGGAGTTCCAGACGCTCGACTGCGCCAAGCAGACGAACCGAGGGGCGCAGGACGCGCCGGACAAGCAGTACGTGGGCTGCAGCACCGACGGCAGCACCAAGTTCATCCTCGACAAGGCGGCCGTGACCGGCACCTCGATCGACAGCGCGTCCTCAGGCGTCGACCAGACCACCGGCGAGTGGCTCGTCCAGCTCTCCTTCAAGGGCCAGGGCCCCGACCAGTGGTCGAAGGTCACCACCACCGCCTTCAACTCGCAGGCCCCCCGCAACCAGATCGCCATGGTCCTCGACGGCATGGTCATCTCCGCGCCGGTCATCCAGGAACCGATCACCGGCGGCCGTGCGCAGATCTCCGGCAACTTCACCCAGGTGAGCGCCGACGAGCTGGCCAACCAGCTCAAGTACGGCGCGCTCCCGCTGAAGTTCGAGAAGAGCTCCATCGACGAGGTCTCCTCCACCCTGGGCGCCGACCAGTTGCGCGGCGGCCTCATCGCGGGCGCGATCGGCCTGCTGCTGGTCGTGATCTACTCGATGCTCTACTACCGGGGCCTGGGCGTCGTCTCGGTGCTGAGCCTCCTGGTGGCGTCGGTTGTGACCTACCAGTCGGTGGTGCTGCTCGGCGCGTTCGCCGGCTTCCGCCTCTCGCTGCCGCACATCATCGGCCTGATCGTCTCGATCGGTATCACCGCCGACTCGTTCATCGTCTACTTCGAGCGCATCCGTGACGAGATGAAGGAAGGCCGCCGCTCGCTGCGTACGGCGATCGAGGTCGCCTGGGTCCGGGCCCGGCGGACGATCCTCATCGCGGACGCCGTCATGTTCATCGCCGCCTTGGTGCTGTACTTCCTGGCGGTCGGCGGTGTGGCCGGGTTCGCCTTCGCGATGGGCCTGACCACGCTCATCGACATCGCGGTGGTGTTCATGTTCACCAAGCCGTTCGTCGCGATGCTGGCGAGGCTGAAGTTCTTCGCCAGGGGTCACAAGCTCTCCGGCCTCGACGCCGAACGCATGAGCGAGACCGTCACCGCTCCCAAGTCCGCTCCGCAGGAGGCCTGATGTCCGGCATCGCGCGCCGGCTGTACCGGGGCGAGGTCAACGTCGACTTCGTCGGCCGCAGGAAGCTCTGGTACAGCCTCTCCGTAATCCTGCTGGCGATCTCCATCGCCGGTCTGGTCTTCAACGGCCTCAACCTGGGCGTGGAGTTCAAGGGCGGGTCCGTCTTCTCCTTCAAGGCCCCGGCGTCCGTCAACATCGAGCAGGTGCGCGGCACGTTCACCGAGGCCGGTGTGCACCAGGTCATCGCGCAGACGACCCAGAACGGCTGGCGGGTCACCACGGAGAGCCTCCCGGCCGAGCAGGTCACCGCGGTCCAGAAGGCGGTGGCGGGCGAGTTCAAGCTGCCGCAGAACGAGGTCAACCTGCAGGTGATCGGTGCCTCCTGGGGCGGCCAGGTGGCCAACAAGGCCATCATCGGACTGATCGTCTTCATGCTGGCGATCATCCTGTACCTGACGATGGCCTTCGAGTGGAAGATGGCGCTGTCGGCCGTCGTGGCACTGCTGCACGACCTGGTGATCACCGCCGGTGTCTATGCCTGGTCCGGCTTCGAGGTCACCCCGGCGACCCTGCTGGGCTTCCTGACGATCCTCGGATACTCGCTGTACGACGCCGTCGTCGTCTTCGACATGATCAAGGAGGTCACCGCCAAGCTCGGCACGACCTCCAAGATGACCTACACCGAGGCCGCCAACAACGCGCTGAACCACACGCTGATCCGGTCGCTGAACACCACCCTGGTGGCGATCCTGCCGGTCGCGGCGATCCTCTTCATCGGCACCACGCTGTTCGGCGCCGGTACCCTGAAGGACCTGTCGCTGGCCCTGTTCGTCGGCATGATCGTCGGAACCTACTCCTCGCTGTGCGTCGCGACGCCACTGCTGGTCACGCTGAAGGAGCGCGAGCCGCGCTACCAGGCGATCGCCCGCAGGCTCGCCGCCCACGGGGGTGGCTCCGGGGGCAGGACGACGCGCCAGCCGGTCACCGCCGGAGCGTCCAACGGGGCCGCCAACGGTGCCGCCAACGGGGCCACCACCGTGGCCAACGGGGCCGCGGCCGGTGGCGACAAACGCAAGAAGAAGTAAGCTCCGAAGCAGTTCGCGCCTCCGCCCCCTGCCCAGGGGGCGGAGGCGTTTTCCTTCCCCCTTTCCAAGGAGTGCCGACCATGACCGAGCTGAGCAGGCTGATCCTCGATCGCATCCGCGACGTGCCCGACTACCCGCAGCCCGGGGTGATGTTCAAGGACATCACCCCGCTGCTCGCCGACCCGGTGGCGTTCGGCGCGGTGACCAAGGCGCTCGCCGGACTGTACGAGGTGGACAAGATCGTTGGAATCGAGGCGCGGGGGTTCATCCTGGCCGCCCCGGTCGCCTGCCAGGCGGGCGCGGGCTTCGTCCCGGTACGGAAGAAAGGCAAACTGCCCTCTGAGACGCTTGAGGCGTCCTACGATCTGGAGTACGGCTCCGCCATCATCGAGGTTCACCGGGACGCCTTCACCCCCGGAGAGCGCGTCCTCATCGTCGACGACGTGCTCGCCACGGGAGGGACGGCGCGCGCGGCGGTGGAGCTGGTCCGCGAGGCGGGTGCCGAGGTCGTCGGCCTCGCCGTGCTCATGGAGCTGGCCTTCCTCAAGGGTCGCGAGCGCCTGACGGACGTCGAGTTGCACTCCCTCGTCGTCGTTTGATCGACCCGCGGACAAAAGCACACAACCCCGTCTGGATACACTGAGGGATCTGGACTCGAACGTGAGGAGTCTGAGTGCCCCGTGATGTGGTCGTCCCCGACACGACCGCCAACGGTGGCGGTCCCGAGATGGCCGTCCCAGCAGGCGACGCCGGTTCCGCCATGTCCGGAGCCGTCGAGGAGAAGCCGGCGGTAAGGCGAAGGCTCGCACGTTTTGGGGGGCAATGGGGTGGCGGCATGAATCCGGTTCTGGAGCCGCTGTTCCGCACGGTCCGCGCTACCCATCCGAAGGCGGACCTGCGGCTCATCGAGCGCGCCTACGACGTGGCGGCCTATCACCACCGCGACCAGAAGCGCAAAAGCGGTGACCCGTACATCACCCACCCGCTGGCGGTGGCGACGATCCTGGCCGAGCTCGGCACCGACGACGAGACGCTGTGCGCCGCGCTGCTGCACGACACCGTCGAGGACACCGCCTACGGCCTGGACGAGCTGCGCTCGGACTTCGGCGACAACATCGCACTGCTGGTCGACGGCGTCACCAAGCTCGACAAGGTCAAGTTCGGCGCCGCGGCCGAGGCCGAGACCGTACGCAAGATGGTCGTGGCGATGTCCCGGGACATCCGGGTGCTGGTGATCAAGCTCGCCGACCGGCTGCACAACATGCGCACCATGCGCTACCTGCCCGAGCACAAGCGGCACCAGAAGTCCCGCGAGACGCTGGAGATCTTCGCGCCGCTCGCCCACCGGCTGGGCATGAACACCATCAAGTGGGAGCTGGAGGACCTCGCGTTCGCCATGCTCTACCCCAAGCGCTACGACGAGATCGCCCGGATGGTCTCGGAACGGGCCCCGCGCAGGGACCTGTTCCTGCAGGAGGTCATCGAGAAGGTCTCCGGCGACCTGCGCGACGCCAAGATCCGCGCGGCCGTCAAGGGCCGCCCCAAGCACTACTACTCCGTCTACCAGAAGATGATCGCCAGGGACGTCGCCTTCGACGACATCTACGACCTGGTCGGCATCCGGGTGCTGGTCGACACGGTCCGCGACTGCTACGCGGCACTCGGAACGATTCACGCGCGATGGAACCCGGTGCCCGGCCGGTTCAAGGACTACATCGCGATGCCCAAGTTCAACATGTACCAGTCGCTGCACACCACGGTCATCGGCCCGGAGGGCAAGCCGGTGGAGCTGCAGATCCGCACCCACGGGATGCACCACAGGGCCGAGTACGGCGTGGCGGCGCACTGGAAGTACAAGGAGGACATGACCACCTCCGGTCCTCCGGGGGCGAAGCTGAAGCCCGCCAGCGACATGGCGTGGCTGCGCCAGCTCCTCGACTGGCAGAAGGAGACCGCCGACCCGGGGGAGTTCCTGGAGTCGCTCAGGTTCGACCTGTCGGTCTCGGAGGTCTACGTCTTCACGCCCCGGGGTCAGGTCATCGCCCTGCCCGAGAACGCGACGCCCGTCGACTTCGCCTACGCCGTGCACACCGAGGTGGGGCACCGTTGCATCGGAGCCAGGGTCAACGGCCGCCTGGTGCCCCTGGAGTCGCGGCTGGGCAACGGCGACACAGTGGAGATCTTCACCTCCAAGTCGCCCGACGCGGGCCCCTCGCGTGACTGGCTGAAGTTCGTCAAGTCGGGACGGGCCCGTAACAAGATCCGGCAGTGGTTCTCCAAGGAGCGCCGCGAGACCGCGATCGAGGCGGGCAAGGAGGCGATCGGCCGCGCCATGCGCAAGCAGGGCCTGCCGCTGCAGCGCCTGATGTCCGGAGAGTCCCTCCTGGCCCTCGCCAGGGATCTGCGCTACCCGGACGTCTCCGCGCTCTACGCGGCCGTGGGAGAGGGCCACATCGCCGCGCAGGCGGTCGTGCAGAAGCTCGTGACGTCCATCGGAGGAGTGGACGGCGCGGAAGAGGACATCGCCGAGGCCTCCGTGCCGACCAAGCTGCGCGGCCGTCCCCGGGGCAGTGGCGGTGCCGGAGTGGTCGTCGCAGGCGACTCCGACGTCTGGGTCCGCCTGTCGCGATGCTGCACTCCCGTGCCCGGCGATGAGATCGTCGGTTTCGTCACCCGCGGGCATGGCGTGTCGGTGCACCGCACCAACTGTCCCAACATGGATCAGCTCAAGTCCGAGCCCGACCGCCTGGTCGAGGTCGCCTGGTCCGCCGCGGACGACTCGGTGTTCCTGGTCGCGCTGCAGGTCGAGGCGCTCGACCGGCCGCGCCTGCTCTCCGACGTGACCCGCACGCTCTCCGACCAGCACGTCAACATCCTGTCGGCGTCGGTGACGACGTCCAGGGACAGGGTGGCGATCAGCAAGTTCACCTTCGAGATGGGCGACCCCAAGCATCTGGGTCACGTCCTGAAGGCCGTCCGCAACATCCAGGGTGTCTACGACGTCTACCGGGTCAGCGGCGCCGGTTCCTGAGCGTCGGGCGCCCTCGGATTCTCCGAGCAGGGGAGGCGCCGACGCCCCGTCGCGAACGTCAGGGCCGCGGAGGACGCTCCCCGGTCGGGAGCCCTCCGCGGCCCTGTCGGTCCTTCAGATCGCGTCAGCCGCTCGCGAAAGGGGTCAGGAGAACTCGGCGAGCGTGCGCTCGGCCTCCTCCAGCCAGGAACGGCGGGCGGCCAGGGCCTCCTCGGTGTCCTTGACGTCCTTGTCCCTGCCCGCGTCCCTGGCCTTGGCCAGGCGGCCCTCCAACTGCGCGATCGACTTGCGCAGCTGGTCGACCGTGTTCTGGGCGCGGGCGCGTGCCTCGGGGTTGGAGCGCTTCCACTCCGCCTCCTCGGCCTTGCGGACCGCGTCGTCGATCTTGCGCAGGCCACCCTCCAGCCGGTCGCGCTGCTCGCGCGGGACCGGGCCCGCGGCCTCCCAGCGCTCCAGGATGCCGCGCAGGGCGCTCCTGGCCGCACGGGCGTCGGTGACCGGGAGGATCTTCTCGGCCTCGGTCAGGAGTTGCTCCTTGACCTCGGCGTTGGCCGCCAGCGAGGCGTCGCGCTCGGCGAAGACGGCCGAACGCGCCTGGAAGAACTGGTCCTGGGCGCCCTTGAAACGGCCCCAGAGCTCGTCCTCGACCTCCCGGGAGGCCCGGCCTGCGGACTTCCACTCCTGCATCAGCTCGCGGTAGGCCGACGCGGTGGAACCCCAGTCGGTGGACGAGGCCAGCGCCTCGGCCTCGGCCACGATGCGCTCCTTGGTGGAGCGCACGCCCTCGCGCTGCTCGTCCAGCCCCGCGAAATAGGCCTTGCGCCGCTTGGCGAAGGCCGTGCGGGCCGCCGACAGGCGCTTCCACAGCGCCGCCTCGGTCACCCGGTCGATGCGCTCGGCGGCCTTCCACTCCTCGATCAGCTGGCGCAGCCGCTCGCCACCGGTCTTCCAGTGGGTGGTGTCGTCGGCGATGCGCTCGGCCTCGGCGACGATCCGCTCCTTGACGCCCTTGGCCTCGGCCCTGGCCACGTCGCGAGCGGCCTTGACCTCCTCCCGGCGCTGGGCGACCAGCTCCGTGAGGGTGTTGAGGCGGTTCAGCAGCGCGTCGAGGTCACCGACCGCGTGCGCGTCGGTGATCGCCTCACGGAGCTTGACGATGGTCGCCTCCGCCTGGGCGGGCGGCAGATCGGTGCCGCGGACCCGCTGTTCGAGCAGGGTGACCTGCCCGGCCAGCTCGTCGAACTTGCGATGGAAGTAGGCGAGTGCCTCTTCCGGTTCGCCGGCCTGCCAGGACCCGACGGCCCGTTCTCCCTCAGCCGTACGTACGTAGACGGTGCCGTCGTCGTCTACCCGGCCCCACGGGTCGGTGCTCACCGTGTCCTCCCGCACTTTCATCAGCCTTTCGGGACTTACCGCCCCTTGTATGTATTACGTCAGCTCTTGCTGGACATTGTCACGTCTTTGATTTCGAGGGTTTCCTTCGGTGCCCCGGTGCCGTCAGGTCCCGGAGTGATGACGCCCGCCTTGTTCACCTTGTCGAGGATCTCCAGGCCCTTGGTGACCGTACCGAAGGGTGTGTAGTCCGGCGTCAGTGGGGCGTCGCCGTACACGAGGAAGAACTGGCTGCCGTTGGTGTCGGGACCGCTGTTGGCCATGGCCACGACGCCGCGCGTGTACTTGGCGCCCTCCAGGTTCTCGTTGACGAAGCGGTAGCCCGGGCCGCCCTGACCGTCGGTGGGGTTCTTGCCGTCGGCCTTGGCCAGCGGGTCGCCGCACTGCAGCATCGGGAACTGGTCGGAGCCCAGCCGGTGACACTTGGAGCCGTCAAAGTACTTCTTCTGCGCCAGGAAGGCGAAGGAGTTGACGGTGCACGGCGTCTTGTCGGCCGACACCTCGATGACGATGTCGCCCTGATTGGTCTTCAGGGTCATCGTCGTGGGAGTCTTGTCGACCTTCGCCGGAGGCAGGCCCACGTCCTTGGTCGTGCCGCCTTCCGAGGCGACGTAGCCGCAGGTGCCGCCGGCCGCGTCGAAGGCCGTCGGCTGCGCGCCGGCGTCCGCGGAGGCCGTCTCAGAGGGGTTCCCCGAGGGTGCCGGATCGGCGGTCGCCGTCGTGTCGGAACCCCCGAACACGTTGGTCGCGACGATCACGCCCGCCACGGCCAGCACACCGACCACACTGGTGCCGATGAGTGCGATGCGCTTGGCCCTGGCGACCTTGGCCTCACGTTCGATGCGCCGCTTCGTCTGCCGCTCGTAGTGCTCGCGCGCCAACTGCTTCTGGCGCTCCCTGCCGCTCACCGCTTCGCCCTCCCGAGTGCCGAGTCGTACTTAATGAGGTGGGCGAATCGTATCGGCCAATGGGTAATGGTTCGCAGCCCGCCGACCCGCACCGGTACCCTTCGGTTACATTCCCATCCGCATTCTTGACGAGATCAGCTGAGGCAGATGCTCATCGCCGGCTTTCCCGCAGGGTCCTTCCAGACCAACTGTTACGTCGTCGCTCCCGCCGCGGGCGAGGAGTGCGTGGTCGTCGATCCCGGCCAGAACGCCGTCGGCGACCTCGATGACCTGCTGCGCGAGCACAGGCTCAAACCGGTCGCGGTGCTGGTCACCCACGGGCACCTCGACCACATGTGGTCGGTCGTCCCGGTCTGCGGCGCGCGTGACGTTCCCGCGTGGATCCATCCCGAAGACCGCGCGCTGCTGTCCGATCCCGGCAAGGGGATGTCGCTGTCCGCGAAACAGCAACTGTTCGGGGGACTGACCTTCACCGAGCCGGACGACGTGCGCGAGCTCGCGGACGGCGAGGTGCTGCGGCTGGCGGGCCTGGAGCTCACCGTCGACCACACCCCCGGCCATACCAGGGGGTCGGTGACCTTCAGGTTGCCCAGCACCGAGGAGATCCCCGACGTGCTGTTCTCGGGCGACCTGCTCTTCGCCGGCTCCATCGGCCGCACAGATCTTCCAGGCGGCGACTACCCGACCATCCTGCGCAGCCTGGCGGCCAAGTGCCTGCCGCTGCCGGCGGACACGGTGGTGCTGCCCGGCCACGGACCACAGACCACGATCGGCCAAGAGCGTGCCACCAATCCGTATCTCGCGGAGGCGGAGCAGGCCGCGGGCGCAGGCCCCGCGGGTCTCGGGCACGACCGCGGCCCCGGCAGGGGACTTTAAACAATGACTTTGCAGGCGCCCAAGGGCACCTTCGACTGGCTCCCACCGCGCTCGGAGCGGGCGCTCGCCGTACGCGAGGCGCTGACCGCCCCCGCCCGCCGGGCGGGTTACGGCTACATCGAGACGCCGGTCTTCGAGGACACCGCGCTGTTCGTGCGCGGCGTCGGTGAGTCGACGGACATCGTCTCCAAGGAGATGTACACCTTCGAGGACAAGGGCGGGCGCTCCATCACGCTGCGCCCGGAGGGCACCGCCTCGGTGGTGCGCGCGGTCCTCCAGCACGGCCTGCACAACGGGCAGCTTCCGGTGAAGCTCTGGTACTCGGGCAGCCAGTTCCGCTACGAGCGGGCGCAGAAGGGCCGCTACCGCCACTTCTGGCAGGTCGGCGCCGAGGCGCTGGGCTCCGAGGACCCGGCGCTCGACGCCGAGCTGATCCTGCTGGCCGTCGACGGCTACGCCGCGCTGGGGCTCACCGGGGTCCGGCTGCTGATCAACACGCTGGGTGACAGGGAGTGCCGCCCCGTCTACCGGGCCGCGCTCCAGGACTTCCTGCGCGGCCTCGACCTCGACGAGCCCACCCGGCAGCGGATCGAGATCAACCCGCTGCGCGTGCTCGACGACAAGCGCCCCGAGGTGCAGGAGCGGCTGGCCGGCGCGCCGCTGGTCGTCGACCACCTGTGCGGGGCGTGCAAGGCCTATCACGAGGAGGTCCGCTCGCTGCTGACCGCCTCCGGCGTGGCCTACACCGACGACCCCCGGCTGGTCCGCGGCCTCGACTACTACACGCGGACCACGTTCGAGTTCGTCCACGACGGGCTCGGCTCCCAGTCCGCGGTCGGCGGCGGGGGCCGCTACGACGGGCTGAGCGAGATGCTCGGCGGTCCCGCCCTGCCCAGCGTCGGCTGGGCGCTCGGCGTCGACCGTACGGTCCTGGCCATGGAGGCCGAGGGCCTGTTCGCGGGCGACGGCGAACAGGCGCGCGTACAGGTGTACGGTGTGCCGCTGGGTGAGGAGGCGCGCCGCCGGATGTTCCTTCTTGTCACCGAGTTGCGCCGGGCGGGCCTGGCCGCCGACATGTCGTTCGGCGGCAAGGGTGTCAAGGGCGCCATGAAGGGCGCCGACCGCTCGGGGGCGAGCCACGCGGTGATCCTCGGCGAGCGTGATATCGCCGCGGGGACCGCGCAGGTCAAGGACCTGGTCAGCGGAGAGCAGACCGCCGTACCACTCGCTGAGATCGTCACGACGTTGAAGGAGAGACTGGACAAATGATCCGCACGCACGAAGCGGGATCACTGCGCGAGGAGCACGCCGGGCAGCAGGTGACGCTCGCCGGATGGGTGGGGCGACGCCGCGACCACGGCGGCGTGGTCTTCATCGACCTGCGTGACGCCTCCGGCTCCGCCCAGGTGGTCTTCCGCGAGGAGGACGACGCCCACGGCCTGCGCGCCGAATACTGCGTCAAGGTCGTCGGGCAGGTGCGGGTCCGCCCCGAGGGCAACGAGAACCCCGACCTGCCGACCGGTGCGATCGAGGTCGTCGCCTCCGAGGTCGAGGTGCTCAGCGAGTCCGCCCCGCTGCCGTTCCCCATTGAAGGCGCGGCCGGCATTTCAGAGGAGGCCAGGCTCAAGTACCGCTACCTCGACATCCGCCGCCATCAGGTCGCGCACGCCATGCGCACCCGTTCCAAGGCCACCTACCTCGCCCACGAGGTGATGAACGAGCACGGGTTCGTCTACGTCGAGACCCCGACGCTGACCCGTTCGACCCCCGAGGGCGCCCGCGACTTCCTCGTCCCGGTCCGGCTCCAGCCGGGCAACTGGTACGCCCTGCCCCAGTCGCCCCAGCTGTTCAAGCAGCTTCTCCAGGTCGCCGGGCTTGAGCGCTACTACCAGCTCGCCAAGTGCTACCGCGACGAGGACCTGCGCGCCGACCGGCAGCCGGAGTTCACCCAGATCGACGTCGAGATGTCCTTCGTGGACCAGGACGACGTCATCGCCCTGGGCGAGGTGCTGATCGGGCGCATCTGGAAGGAGACGGTCGGCTACGACCTGCCGGTGCCGCTGCCCCGGATGACCTACCGCGACGCCATGGCCCGCTACGGCTCCGACAAGCCCGACCTGCGCTTCGGCCAGGAGCTCGTCGAGATGACGGAGTTCTTCGCCGACACCACCTTCCGCGTGTTCCAGGCGCCGTACGTGGGCGCGGTGGTCATGCCGGGCGGTGGCTCGCAGACCCGCAAGGAGCTGGACGGCTGGCAGGAGTGGGCCAGGTCGCGCGGCGCCAAGGGCCTGGCCTACGTGCTCGTCGGGGAGGACGGCACGCTCGGCGGGCCCGTCGCCAAGAACCTGTCGGAGACCGAGGCGGCCGGCCTGGCCGCCAAGGTGGGTGCCGAGCCCGGTGACGCGATCTTCTTCGCGGCCGGTGCGGCCTCCGCCTCCCGTGACCTGCTCGGCGCGGCCCGGCTGGAGATCGGCCGTCGCTGCGACCTGATCGACGAGTCGGTGTGGAACTTCCTGTGGATCGTCGACGCCCCCATGTTCGAGGAGGACGGCGAGGGCGGCTGGACCGCGGTGCACCACCCCTTCACCGGTCCCAAGCCCGAGTGGGCGGACAACTTCCAGGACCACCCCGGCGAGGCCCTGGCCTACGCCTACGACATGGTCTGCAACGGTATGGAGATCGGTGGCGGCTCGATCCGGATCCACCGTGCCGAGATGCAGCAGCGCGTCTTCGACGTGCTCGGCATCTCCAAGGAGGAGGCGGAGAACAAGTTCGGCTTCCTGCTGGAGGCGTTCAAGTACGGCCCGCCGCCGCACGGCGGCATCGCCTACGGCTGGGACCGGATCTGCATGCTCCTGGCGAGAGGTGACTCCATCCGCGACGTCATCGCCTTCCCGAAGACGGCCTCGGGCTTCGACCCGCTGACCGGCGCGCCCACCCCGATCACGGCGGAGCAGCGCAAGGAGGCCGGCGTCGACAGCAGGCCCAAGGCCGACGCCTGATCCGAGGTCCGCACCAGGAGTGACCGAGGGCCCCCGGACGACGTTCCGGGGGCCCTCGGTGTGTCTGGGGCAGGTGGCCCCGGTGGTGCTCTCCGCGGGCCTGTCGGGCATCCTGCGCGGCCGGGCGGAGGGTGCCGGGCTTCCCCGGACGGCACCGGCCCCACGTCCCTTACCCGGCCGCTCCGGCGTCCCGGCTCCCGGGCGGGCGGCCTCGCCCCGAGTCGTACGGGGGTGATACCGCGAGACGCCCCGGCGGTCGGATGACCACCGGGGCGCCTCGCGGGCGGCGGGCCGCCGCGGATCCGGCTAGGAGAGCCGTACGGTCTTGATGATCACCGGGATCTTGGGAGCGTTGGAGCCGCCGTCGCCGGTGATGTCGTCGGGGTTGGTGATCCAGCCGCCCTTGTAGATCTTTTCGAGGATCTCCAGGCCCTGGGAGACGACGCCGAAGGGGGTGTAGGCCTTCTCCACCTGGTCGGTCTCGTCGGCCAGCGAGATCCAGAACTGGCTGCCGTTCTGGTTGACGGCGTCGATCGCCTGGGCCACCGCGATCGTGCCCCTGGTGTACGGGATCCCGCCGAGGTTCTCGCTGTCGTAGACGTAGCCCGAGCTGCCCTGACCGTCGGTGGGGTTCTTGCCGTCGGCCTTGGCCTGCGGGTCACCGCACTGCAGCAGGCCCAGGCCGGAGTTCTCCGGGGTGGCCAGGCGGTGGCACTTGGTGTTGTCGAAGAAGTGCTTCCTGGCCAGGAAGGCGAAGGAGTTGACCGTGCAGGGGGCCTGCGCGGTCGCCAGGTCGATCACGATGTCACCGTGGTTGGTGGTGATCGTCATGGTCTTCAACTTCAGGTTGGGCTTGGCCGGCGGCCTGCCCACGTTCTTCATCGGGCTGCCGCTGGTGTCCTTGCGGTAGGAACAGGTCACGGGGGCCGGGGGGGCCGTGATGCTCGGCTCGGGCGTCGCGACGGCGTCCTCGGACGGTGTGCTGCTCGCATCGGGCGTCGCGGCGGCCTGGACCTCCTTGCCGTCACCACCGAGGAGCCTCACCCCGGCGAACAGGCCTCCCGCGACGACGACCACCGCGATGACCGCTCCGATGACGGCGTTCCGCTTCGACGTGCTCTTCTGCCCAGCACGTTTCGCCTGCCGCTCCTTGTGCTCCCGAGCCAACTGGCTCTGGCGGTCCTCGGCGCTCACCGCTATGTCCTCCAGGATTACTGTTACATGACTACGGACTGGCGGAAAGCGTACCGGCCCTAAGGTGTGCTGCACGTAAGTGGCGGAATTCGCCGGATGGGGACAGAGGGGAAAGACCGGGATCTCTTCACACTCTCCATAACCCGTTCATGGTGGGATCCGTACTTGCTGATGACGAGCCACGCACCACCGGAGCGCTCCATGTTCGACGAGATCCTCGGCCTGCCCCTCCACCCCCTGGTCGTCCACGCCGCCGTGGTCCTGACCCCGCTCCTGGCGGTGCTCGCCGCCGTGTACGCGCTGCTGCCCCGCACCCGGCCCGTGCTCACCTGGGCGGTGGTCGGGCTCGCCCCGATAGTGCCGGTGAGCGTCTTCGTGGCACGGGAGAGCGGGGAGTCGCTGGAGGAGGGCCGTTTCGCCTCCGCTGGCGGGCAGGTCGGTGAACGCATAGCCGAGCACGCGAGCTTCAGCATCCCCCTGCTGCTCGTCACCCTCGCCCTCGGGGTGATGTCGCTGGCTCTCGTCCACGTCTCGCGCGGTGACCGGTTCGGCCGTCGGGCGGGGCTGGCCGTCTCGGCGCTGACCGTGGTCCTGGCTGCCGTCGCGCTCTACTACGTGGTGCGGGCCGGGCACAGCGGGGCCGTCACCGTCTGGGCGAACTGAGGCGTAGCCGGGCAGCGGTACTGTCTCAGGAGTGGACAGCCTGTTCGATTCGGCGGCGGAGGAGGCCCATCGCGGCCAGGAGCCCCTGGCGGTGCGGATGCGCCCCAGGAGCCTGGACGAGGTGATCGGCCAGCGGCACCTGCTGGGCTCCGGTACGCCGCTGCGCCGCCTCGTCGAGGCCGAGGCGCCGATGTCGCTCTTCCTCTGGGGCCCGCCGGGCACCGGCAAGACCACCCTCGCCTACGTGGTGGCGGGCGTCACCAAACGCCGCTTCGTGGAGGTCTCCGCGGTGTCGGCGGGTGTCAAGGAGGTCCGCGCGGCCATCGAGCAGGCCCGGCGAGAGCTGGGCATGTCCGGTCGCCAGACCGTCCTGTTCGTCGACGAGGTGCACCGTTTCAACAAGGCGCAGCAGGACGCCCTGCTGCCCGCCGTGGAGAACCGCTGGGTCACCTTCATCGGCGCCACCACGGAGAACCCCTTCTTCTCCGTCATCTCGCCCCTGCTGTCGCGCTCGCTGCTGCTGACCCTGGAGTCGCTGTCGGAAGACGACATCCGGGTGGTGCTGGAGCGCGCCGTCGCCGACCCGCGTGGCCTGGAGGGAAGGGTGCGCCTGGCGCCCGAGGCCGCCGAGCATCTGGTGCGGCTGGCCGGCGGCGACGCCCGCAGGTCGCTCACCTACCTGGAGGCCGCCGCGCTGATCTCCGCCGACGGCGAGGTCACCGTCGAGGTGGTGGAGCGGGCGGTGGACAAGGCGGCTGTGCGCTACGACCGTCAAGGCGACCAGCACTACGACGTGATCAGCGGTTTCATCAAGAGCATGCGGGGCTCCGACGCCGACGCCGCGCTGCACTACCTCGCCCGGATGGTCGAGGCGGGCGAGGACCCCCGGTTCATCGCCCGCAGGATCGTCATCTTCGCCTCCGAGGACGTCGGCATGGCCGATCCCACCTGCCTGCAGGTCGCGGTGGCCGCGGCCCAGGCGGTGGAGTTCATCGGCCTGCCGGAGGGGCGGCTCAACCTGGCCCAGGCGGTCATCCACTGCGCGCTGGCCCCCAAGTCCAACGCGGTGATCAATGCCATCGGCGCGGCCTCCGAGGACGTGCGGCGCGGCAACATCGGCCATGTCCCCGACCATCTGCGTGACGCCCACTACCCGGGAGCCAAGAAGCTCGGCCACGGCAAGGGCTACAAGTACCCCCACGACTTCGAGCACGGCCTGGTCTGTCAGGAGTACGCGCCCGAGGAGCTCAGGGACCGGCGCTACTACCGGCCCACCCGGCACGGCGCCGAGGCGGGCTTCGCCGACCGCTGGTCCAGGATCCGCACCTTCCTGCGCGGAGAGTGACCTGCCGTACCGCTCGCCCGGCTCCCCGCCACGTACGATCTCGCAGGTCGTCCCGCTCCCCCTGCCCGGCTCCGGCTCGAGGGCTCACCCGGCCGGGCGGCCCCGCTCCGCGAGCGGGGCGCGCCGGCGCGGGAAGCGCATGGTCAGCAGCCTGGCGCGTGGGGCGACCCGTCCGGCCAGGTTGAACAGGCCTCGGTGCGCGAGCGGTCGGCGTCGAGATGGGTCAGCTTCTCGGCCCCGAGGGGGCCGAGCTTGCAGCTCCTTGCCGTCGATGGATTCGACGGTTCAGGCCGCGTCGTCGGCAGCGTGACGCACTGCCCGGCGACCGATGTTGATCGCCGCGAAGTAGTCCGCCGGGCCAGCGAGCCCGCACGAAACACACCGGAACCCATCCCGGGTAGGACGGTTCCGTTTGTCGAGGTGACCGCAGCCTGGGCAGGTGCGGGAGGTGTTGCGCGGGTCCACCAGCCGTACGACCACCCCGGCCAGGGCGGCCTTGTACGTCACGAACGTGCGCAGTTGATGAAAACCCCAGGAGTTCAGGTCGGCACGCTGAGCCTTACGAACCGTGACCCGGTCCCGAATGCCTTGAATGTCTTCCGGGGCGATCCCGGCGCGGGTGTCTTTGGCCTTGCCGACCAGTTGTTTGGAGATGACGTGGTTGACGTCGCGGGCGAACCGCGGCTCCTTACGGCGGCGCCTCTTCAGCAGCCGCTTGGCGGATTTCGTGCCCTTGGCCTGGAGGCGGGCCCGTAGGCGGGCGTTACGCCGCCGCACCGCCCGTACCCCCTTGCCGCTGTAGGACTCACCCGTGGAGTCGGTGGCGAGGTTGACGATGCCCAGATCAACCCCCAGCCACTCCCTCGGCTCCTCCCCCATATCCACCTCGGCTGGGCGCTGGCCGGCTGGGCCCTCATGCTCCCCGGGGCCGACCGGTTCGCGCAGCTGTGCGTGGACGCCTTCGGGTACGGCCCGCGGACCGTGCGCTCCCCGTACGGCACGGAGGGCGGGCCGGGCGTGGGCGCGGAGGCACCGTGAACTCCGTGCGGTCCGAAGAGCACCCGGGTCCTTCGGCGGCGGGCCTTCCCCGAAAGGCCCGACCGGCCCCGAAGGCGTGGTCCGGTCGCGCGCGGTAAGTGAGGATGAGTGATATCGGGCACGATAGGGTTTTGCCAATCCACCCGACCATGGCCGGGGTCACCTATGAGGGGACGGGTCCGCACATGCTTACCGCAGGAGAGGTCGCGGGGCTGATCGTCGCGATGGCCTGGGCGATCCTGGTCTGTTTCATGGCCGTCGTCATGGTCAGGCTGGCCCGCCTGCTCACCGAGACCACCAAGATGGTCTCCCAGCTGGGCGACCGCGTCGTGCCGCTGCTGGAGGACGTGTCGGCCGCCGTCGGCGAGACCAACCGTCAGCTGGTCGCCATCGAGGCGATCACCAGGGACGTCAAGCAGGTCAGCGGGCACGTGGCCAAGGTCAGCGACGTCACCCAGAACCTGGTCACCGGGCCGCTGATCAAGGTCGCGGCCCTCACCCACGGTGTCCGCCGGGCCGTGGGTGCCCGCAGGCGCGCCAGGCCCGCCGCGCAGGCGCTGGAAAGGCGGCGGAGATGATCCGCAGGCTGTTCTACATGGGCCTGGGCGCGTTCGGCGCGCTGTGGGTCATGCGTAAGCTTCAGGCACTGCACCCGAACCACCTGGCCCGCCGGGCCGTTCGGAACGCGGGCGGGGTCCTGGAGCAGGCGCGGGATCTCGCGGAGGACGCCCTGCGGGGGGCGGCCGAGCGGGAAACCGAGTTGCGATCCAGGTTCGGGCTCGACACTGTGGAAAACCCCTATCACTCCAACGTAAAGGATGGCCGCTGACATGGAGTCGGCAGAGATCGCCCGCCGCTTCCTGCGCTTCTTCGAGGAGCGTGGGCACACCGTTGTGCCCTCGGCCAGCCTCATCGCCGAGGACCCGACGCTGCTTCTGGTCAACGCGGGCATGGTGCCCTTCAAGCCCTACTTCCTGGGCCAGCAGAAGCCGCCCTACAAGCGGGCCACCAGCGCGCAGAAGGTCGTCAGGACCCTCGACATCGACGAGGTCGGCAAGACGACCAGGCACGCCAGCTTCTTCCAGATGCTCGGAAACTTCTCCTTCGGCGACTACTTCAAGGAGCAGGCGATCCCGTTCGCCTGGGAGCTGCTGACCAAGCCCGAGTCCGAGGGCGGGTTCGGCTTCCCCGAGGACCGCCTCTGGGTCACCGTCTACCTCGACGACGACGAGGCCGCCGACATCTGGCACAGGAAGGCCGGAGTGCCGCTGGAGCGCATCCAGCGCCGTGACCTGGCGGACAACTACTGGCACATGGGCGTGCCGGGTCCCGGCGGGCCGTGCAGCGAGATCTACTACGACCGCGGTGCCGAGTACGGGCGCGAGGGCGGCCCGATCGTCGACGAGAACCGCTACCTCGAGGTGTGGAACAACGTCTTCATGCAGTTCCAGCTCGGTGCGGTCCGCAGCAAGGTGGACTTCGACATCGTCGGCGAACTGCCGGCCAAGAGCGTCGACACGGGCATGGGCCTGGAGCGCATGGCGGCGATCCTGCAGGGCGTCGACAACATCTACGAGATCGACACCACGTACAAGATCCTTGACCGGGCCGCGGAGCTCACCAAGACGCGTTACGGCCGCGACGAGCGCGCCGACGTCTCGCTGCGGGTCGTCGCCGACCACGTCAGGACCGGCGTGATGCTCGTGGCCGACGGGGTGCTGCCCTCCAACGAGGGCCGGGGATACGTGCTCCGCCGCATCCTGCGCCGTGCCATCCGTAACCTGCGCCTGCTCGGCGCGGGCGAGGAGCGCTACATGCACGAGCTCACCGCGGTGACCGTCGATGTCATGGGCCAGCAGTACGCGGAGCTCAGGGCCGACGCCCCGCAGATCCACGGCGTCATCGACGCGGAGGAGGGGTCCTTCCTCGGTACCCTCCGCACCGGCACCGCGATCTTCGACGTGGCGGCCGAGGAGACCAAGCGCAAGGGGCGGGGCACGCTCGCGGCCGACCAGGCCTTCCAGCTCCACGACACCTACGGGTTCCCGATCGACCTGACCCTGGAGATGGCCTCCGAGCAGGGGCTGCAGGTCGACGAGGAGGGCTTCCGCCGGCTGATGAAGGAGCAGCGCGACCGGGCCAAGGCCGACGCCGCCTCCAAGAAGACCGGCAACGCCGACATCTCGGTCTTCGGCCAGATCCTGGAGAAGGCCGGCAAGGTCGAGTTCCTCGGCTACGACCACGTGACGGCCGAGGCCGAGGTCGCCGGCCTCCTCGTCGACGGCGCCTCCGTCGCCGCGGCGGGCGCGGGTACGGCGGTCGAGGTCGTGCTGAGCCGCACCCCGTTCTACGCCGAGGGCGGCGGCCAGCTCTCCGACCAGGGCCTCATCCGCACCGGCGGGGCCGAGGTGGAGATCGTGGACGTGCAGTCCCCGGTCGCCGGCCTCGTCGTGCACCGGGGCAAGGTCCGTACCGGGGAGATCCGGGTGGGCGAGACGGCCCAGGCCGAGATCGACGTCGAGCGGCGCCGGGCCATCTCCCGCAGCCACACCGCCACCCACCTGGTGCACCGGGGCTTCCGCAACGCGCTGGGCGAGACCGCGGCGCAGGCCGGTTCCGAGAACTCGCCGGGCCGCTTCCGCTTCGACTTCACCGCCGCGGGCGCCGTGTCGCCCAGCGTGTTGCGCGACGTCGAGGATGAGGTCAACGCGGTCCTGATCAACGACCTGCGGGTCAACGCCTTCCACACCTCCCAGGCCGAGGCCCGCGCGATGGGCGCGCTGGCCCTGTTCGGTGAGAAATACGGCGACACCGTCCGCATCGTCGAGGTCGGTGAGTACTCCCGTGAGCTCTGCGGTGGCACCCACGTCGCCAGCTCCGGGCAGCTGGGCCTGGTCAAGGTGCTGGGTGAGGCCTCGATCGGTGCGGGTGTGCGCCGGGTGGAGGCCCTGGTCGGCCTCGACGCGTTCCGCTTCCTGGCCAAGGAGAGCGTGCTCGTCGCCCAGTTGTCGGAGCAGCTCAAGGCGCGCAGGGAAGAGCTCCCCGAACGCGTCGAGGGCATCGTCGCCCGGTTGCGCTCCGCGGAGAAGGAACTGGCCACGTTGCGCTCGGCCCAGGCGCTCGCCGGTGCGGGGGAGATGGCGGGAAACGCCCGTGATCTGCATGGAGTCTCCGTTGTGACGCACCGTGCGCCTGATGGAACATCTCCTGATGATCTGCGTAAACTCGCACTCGACGTGCGCGGCCGGTTCCCGAGCGACCGCGCTGCGGTCGTCGTCGTCGCCGGTGTCCCCAATGACCGGCCGGTCGTCGTGGCCGCGGTCAACGAGGTGGGACGCGACCGCGGCCTGAAGGCCGGCCGTCTGGTCGGCGTCGCCGCGAAGGCACTCGGAGGTGGCGGTGGCGGTAAGGATGACGTCGCTCAGGGAGGCGGTGTGCGCCCCGAGGCGATCGACGAGGCGCTCGCGGCCGTCGAGCAGGCGATCACGCAGACGCTCACCTGATGGGGAACGACACTCTCGAGCCGTGGCCGGTACGAGGGTGGAGACAGAGATGATGAGAAACGGCATTCGGCTGGGCGTCGATGCCGGCTCGGTCCGTATCGGCGTGGCCAGAAGCGATCCCTCGGGGTTGCTGGCCACGCCGGTGGAGACCGTCCGGCGTGGCAAGGGCGACCTCGACCGGCTCGCGGAGATCGCGGCCGAGTACGAGGTCGTCGAGGTGGTGGTCGGCCTGCCGACCTCGCTCTCCGGGCGCGAGGGGCAGGCGGCGGCCGTCGCCCGTGACTTCGCGAACCGGATCGCACTTCGGCTGGCGCCCGTCCCGGTGCGGATGTTCGACGAGCGGTTGACCACCGTCACCGCCCAGCAGGGACTGCGGGCCAGCGGGGTGAAGGCGAAGAACCAGCGCGGTGTGGTGGACCAGGCTGCCGCCGTCGTGCTGCTCCAGGCGGCGCTGGACGCCGAACGCGCCACCGGCAGGCCTCCCGGCAGCCCTGTCGCGCCACCGGGCGGCGGGACCGTTCGGTGAGCCGGCCGCGGCCGATATGGCTGTTGGTGGCCGGGGCGACGGTGCTCGCCACCGCCGCCGGGACGGCGGCCGGACTCGTCGTGGTCCGCCCCTATCTCATGCCCGCCGACTTCGAGGGGCCGGGGTCCGGCACGGTCGTCGTCGAGATCTCCGAAGGGGCGAGTGCCGGTGCGATCGGGCTGGCGCTGGCCGACGCCGGAGTGGTGGCAAGTGCCAGGGCGTTCGTCAGGGCGGCGGAGGAGCAGGCCAGGACGGGCAGCCTGCACCCCGGCCACTTCAGGCTCCGCAGGGGCATGGACGCCCGCTCGGCACTCGGCATGCTGGTGACGCCCGAGTCGCGGATGCTGCTCAGGGTCACCGTCCCCGAGGGGCTCCGCCTGCCCGAACTGCTCGACCGGCTCGCCGAGGGCACCGGCATGCGCCGGGCCGACCTGGCCAGAGCCGCGGACGACGTGCGGGCGCTGGGCCTGCCACGGTACGCCAGGAACGCCGAGGGCTTCCTGTTCCCCGCCACCTACGAGATCGAGCCCGGCACGACCGCTCAGGACGTGCTGGTCGCGATGGTGGAACGTTACAAACAGGTCGCCGAGCAACTCGACCTCAAGGAGCGGGCCGCCAGGAAGCGGTTGACCCCCCTGGAGGCCGTCACGATGGCGAGCATCGTCCAGGCGGAGGGTGGGCGGGACCCGGACTATCCGAAGATCGCTAGAGTGATCTACAACCGGATCAGGGCAGGAACGCCACTTCAACTGGACACCACGGTGCTGTACGCGCAGAGGCGCAGGACCCTGGAGGTGTCCGAGAAGGACACCGAGGTGAGGTCTCCGTACAACACCTATCGCAGACCTGGCCTGCCCCCCGGACCCATCGCGAACCCCGGGGAGAAGGCGTTGATCGCGGCACTTCGGCCAGATCAAGGTGATTGGTTCTGGTTCGTAACCACAGATCCGGAGCATAGAATCACGAAATTCACTGACAAAGAGAGTGAGTTTGTGAGATACCGGGAAGAGCTGAACAGATACCTCGGGAAGCGTTGATGCCCGGCGGAACACCCCCCGTTCCGCCGCATGCGGCGCCCCGTACCCGCGAACCAGACGACCACTCCCGGGACACCGGGAGGTCTGGCCGGGTGCTTTCCTTCGGTTTGGCACACCCGCTTGACGCCAGGCCGTCCCTAGCGGGAGATTGGCCAGCGTCTCTATGAACGATCTCGATATGGACTTCCTGGTCGGCTCCGACGACGAAGGTCGGCCGGGCCGAAGATCTCGCGCGTCCTCAGGACGCGACTCCGGTGGCCGGCGCGGCCGGCGTAGGAAGCGCCGCCGTAACCGGGGCGGCTTCCTCGCCCCCATGCTCGCGGTCATCGTGCTGTTCGGCGGCATCGGTGCCGCCGGCTTCTACGGCTACACCTGGGTCCGCGACGTGATGACCCCGGACGACTACACCGGACCTGGGTCCGGCGAGGTCGTCGTGGAGATCAAGGACGGCCAGAACGCCTCCGACGTCGCCCAGACCCTGGAGGAGCAGGGCGTGGTGAAGAGCGTCAAAGCCTTCGTCAACGCCGTCGCCCAGGCGGGCAAGAGCTCCTCCCTGCAGCCTGGCGAATACAGCATGCGCAAGCAGATGGCGGCCGCGGAGGCCGTCAAGCTTCTCGATCCGGAAAAGCGGCTGCTGGAGAGGGTCACCCTCAAGGAGGGGCTGCGCCTGAGCGACACCCTCAAGCAACTCGCCGAGAAGACCGGCAAGCCGCTCAGGGAGTTCCAGCAGGCGGCCAAGAACAGCCGGAAGCTCGGCCTGCCGTCCTACGCCAGGGGCAGGCTGGAGGGCTACGCCTTCCCGGCCACCTACGAGATCAGGCCCAAGATGACGCCCTCCGACATCCTGGTCGCGCTGGTCGACCGCTTCACCCAGACGGCGGAGAAGGACGACCTGCAGGGTAAGGCCAAGGAACTCGGGCACACCCCGCACGAGATCATGACGATCGCCAGCATCGTCCAGGCCGAGTCCGGTACCAAAGAGGACATGGGCAAGGTGGCCCGGGTCATCTACAACCGGCTCGACGGCAATCCCCGCCGCAAGCTGGAGATGGACAGCACGGTGATGTACGGGCTGAACAAGTACGGCATCGAGTCCTCCCACAAGGATCTTGAGAGTTCCTCGCCCTACAACACCTACAGGTTCGAGGGCCTGCCTCCCGGACCGATCGCCAACCCGGGAGACGACGCCATCCAGGCGGCGCTCAACCCCACCAAGGGGGACTGGGTCTGGTTCGTGACCACCTGCCCGGCGCGGCAGATCACCAAGTTCGCCTCGACGGAGACGGACTTCCTCGCGCTCAAGGCCGAGTACGAGAGAAACAAGGGGAACGGATGCTGAGAGCGGCGGTCCTGGGGTCACCGATCGCCCACTCGCTCTCCCCGTACCTGCACCGCGCCGCCTACGAGGGCATGGGCCTGCACGACTGGCGGTACGAGGCGATCGAGTGCGACGAGGCCGGGCTCCCCGGCCTCCTCGACGGGCTGGACGCCGACTGGGCGGGGCTCTCGCTCACCATGCCGCTCAAGCGGGCCGTGCTGCCGCTGCTCGACACCGTCTCGGAGCTCGCACTCCAGGTGGGTGGGGCCAACACGGTGATCCTGCGCGACGGCGCCCGGCACGGGCACAACACCGACGTGTACGGCATCGTCCGGGCGCTCGCGGAGGCGGGCGTGGCCCTGCCCGCCTCCGCGACCGTCCTCGGCGGGGGCGCGACGGCCTCCTCCGCGCTGGCCGCCCTGCGCGAGCTGGGTCTGGGCGAGGCGACCCTCGTGGTCCGTGACCCGTCCAGGGCGGCGGAGACCGTCGAGACGGCCGAGCGGCTGGACATGAGCCTGACGGTGCAGACCTTCGACAAGCTCGACACCGCGCTGGGGGTCGACCTGGTCGTCTCGACCCTGCCCTCCGGCGCGGCCGACGGCTTCACCGAGTCGCTGGCGGACGTGCCGGCGCTCTTCGACGTGGTCTACGCACCCTGGCCCACCCGGACGGCGGCGGCGGTGGCCGAGCGGGGCGGGACTGTCGTCGGGGGTTTCCCGATGCTCCTGCACCAGGCGGTCCGGCAGGTCGAGATGATGACCGGCCGCGCGGACGTGCCGGTGGAGGCGATGCGCGAGGCGGGGAAGAGCGAGATCGTCAGGCGTGCCGCTCCAACGGAATGATTCTGGGTGAGTGTGTCGTTGTGATAGAGTAACTAATCGATCGGTCCGGCGTTCCTGCTGGACGCGCAAGCGGAGGTCATCCTCCCACCTCGTCGGCCGCAAGGCTGACAGGTCAGGATCACACCGGGTAGGTTTCCGGCGAGCTTAACGGCATAAAGCCTTCGAGTTCATGTGGCCCCGCATGCGTGACGTGCGGGGCATCTTGCGTTCGACGCGCCTTTACCGGGTGCGTGTTCTGCGACTTCCCGGCACGATCGAGCATGTTGCGACCTTTCGTAAGAAAGGTCGCGGATCGCAACCTAGGAGGCCCCATCAGCGCCGAGCCCCGCATCAATGACCGCATTCGCGTGCCCGAGGTCCGCCTCGTGGGCCCGAACGGCGAACAGGTGGGCATCGTCTCCATCGGCGATGCTTTGAAGCTGGCTCAAGAAGCCGACCTCGACCTGGTCGAGGTCGCGGCAACGGCTCGCCCGCCAGTGTGCAAGCTCATGGACTACGGCAAGTTCAAGTACGAGTCCGCGATGAAGGCACGCGAGGCGCGCCGTAACCAGGCGTACACCATCATCAAGGAGATCAAGCTCCGGCCGAAGATCGACCCGCACGACTACGAGACCAAGAAGGGTCACGTGGTGCGGTTCCTCAAGGCCGGCGACAAGGTCAAGGTCACCATCATGTTCCGTGGTCGGGAGCAGTCCCGGCCCGAGCTGGGCTTCCGGCTCCTGCAGCGACTGGCGGAGGACGTGACGGAGCTCGGCTTCGTCGAGTCCCAGCCCAAGCAGGACGGCCGAAACATGATCATGGTGATCGGCCCGCACAAGAAGAAGGCTGAGGCCAAGGCCGAGAAGGCGGCGGCCAAGGCGCGGCATGACGAGAACCCCTCGGGGGACAGGTCGCCGGCCGGCGACGAGACGCACGTCAACGACGAGGTGTCCGTCAACGGAGCGGTGGCGGCCCCGCAGGAGTAACTCGCATAGCCTGGATCGTCAGGTAGTCGCGATATCACGTCGAGACCGGGTCCGGTCTCGTAGTCAGGCATGCCCTTGACTTGGGTTACCGGCCCGGGACATCGGCACGATCGAGGGAGAGACGGCTGAGATGCCGAAGATGAAGACGCACAGCGGTGCGAAGAAGCGGTTCAGGCTCACGGGTTCCGGCAAGCTTGTGCGCCGCCGCGCCAACCGTGCGCACTACAACGAGCACAAGCCGTCCACCTTGACGCGTCGTCTCAAGCCCGAGGTCGTGCTCTCCGACGCCGACTCCAAGAAGATCAAGAAGCTGCTCGCTAAGTAACCGCCCCCGGGGAGATAGATACACATGGCACGCGTGAAGCGGGCGATCAACGCCAAGAAGAAGCGCAAGGTCGTTCTCGAGCGGGCGAAGGGCTATCGGGGTCAGCGTTCCAGGCTGTACCGCAAGGCCAAGGAGCAGATGCTCCACTCGATGACGTACGCCTACCGCGACCGCAAGGACCGCAAGGGCACCTTCCGCCGTCTCTGGATCCAGCGCATCAACGCCGCTGCCCGCCAGAACGGCATCACCTACAACAGGCTCATCCAGGGCCTGCGGCTCGCCTCCATCGAGGTCGACCGCAAGATCCTCGCTGACCTCGCGGTCAACGACGCCGCCACGTTCGCGACGCTGGTCGAGGCCGCCAAGAAGGCGCTCCCGGCCGACGTGAACGCGCCGGTCGCCGGCTGAGCGAGACACTGACGACCATGCGGTCCGCAGCGATGACGCTGCGGGCCGCATTCGCATTCTTGGGGGACGGGCATGGCCGGGTCTGAGCTGACCAATATCAAGTCACCGCGGGTCAAGGCCGCGCGGAGGCTGACCAAGCGGGCCTTCAGGGACCGAGACCGCTCCTTCCTGGCAGAGGGGCCACAGGCGGTCCGTGAGGCGCTGGCGCTGGACGGCGTCGTGGTGGAGCTGTTCGCCACCGCCGAGGCCGAGCTGCGCCACGCCGACGTCATCGCCGCCGCCACCGTCGCGGGGGTGCCCCTCTTCCGGGCCAGTGGCGAGGTCATGGCCGAGCTGGCCCAGACCGTCACCCCCCAGGGGCTGCTGGCCGTGTGCCGCTTCGTGCACGTGCCCCTGAACGACTCCGTCACCTCCGACGCCAGGCTGGTGGCCGTGCTCGCCCACGTTCGCGACCCGGGCAACGCGGGCACGGTGCTGCGCACCGCCGACGCCGCGGGGGCCGACTCGGTGGTCTTCACCGACGCCTCGGTCGATCCCTACAACGGCAAGTGCGTGCGGGCCAGCGCGGGCAGCCTGTTCCATCTCCCGGTCACCACGGGTGTCCATGTGACCCGGGTCGTGGAGCACCTGAAGGGTTCCGGGCTGCGGGTGCTCGCCGCCGACGGCGCGGGCAAGCAGACCCTGGACGACATGGACCTGTCCGGCCCGACGGCCTGGATCTTCGGCAACGAGGCCTGGGGGCTTCCCGAGGAGATTTTGGGATTGGCCGACGACGTCGTCCGGGTTCCGATCTACGGGCGGGCCGAGAGCCTGAACCTCGCGACCGCCGCCGCGGTCTGTCTGTACGCATCTGCCCGGTCTCAGCGCACCGGTCCCGGCGCCAGGTGACGCCCCCCGCCTCGAGGCTGCCGTACGACGCGGGAAACCCGCTATTGTCGGCCATGTAGCGTCGAGGAGGCGGGGTCGTGCACGGCGAACACACCGGCGAGCGGAGCACCGATCCCGCTTCTGTGATCGACGTCGACGAGCTTCCCGACGGCCTCGTGGTGACCGATGGAGACGGCCACGTGCTGACCGTCAACCGGGCCGCGGCCCGGTTGACCGGGGTCACCCGCGAGCAGGCCGCGGGGCGGCACCTGCGCGACGTGTTCTCCTTCCACGACCACGACGGGCGCGACTGGTGGAAGTGGCTCGACACCTACGGCGGGTTGCGCACCCGCACCCGCCAGCCCGAGCTGCCGCTGCGCACCCTCGGTGGCCAGGAGATGCTGGTGGCCGCCCGGCTGGTGCGAGAGCCCCGGCGGGGCGGCGAGGTGGTCCGGGTGGTCATCACGCTGCGTGACACCGGAGCCCGTGCCCGCCTGGAGCGCAGCCGCGCCGACCTGGTCTCCACGGTCGCCCACGAGCTGCGCTCCCCGCTGACCAGCGTCAAGGGGTTCACCGCGACCCTGCTGGCCAAGTGGACCCGTTTCACCGACGACCAGAAGCTGGTCATGCTGGAGACGGTCAACGCCGACGCCGACCGGGTGACCAGGCTGATCACCGAGCTGCTCGACGTCTCGCGTATCGAGTCGGGGCGGCTGGAGATCCATCGCCAGGTGGTCGACATCCCGGCCAGGATCTCCAAGGTCATCGCAGGGCGGGTGGCGGCGGGTGAGCCGGACGACCGCTTCCTGCTCCAGGTGCGCGGTGAGCTGCCCGAGACCTGGCTCGACCAGGACAAGATCGATCAGGTGCTTGCCAACCTGGTGGAAAACGCGGTGCGGCACGGGCGCGGTACGGTGACAATAGTCGTCGAACCGAGCGAATGGGGAGTGACCGTGTCCGTCCGTGACCAGGGAGAGGGCATCCCGCCCGAGCTGGTCACGCGCGTCTTCCGGCAGTTCTGGCGGGGCAACGCCCGCCGCCGCGGCGGCACCGGGCTCGGCCTGTTCATCGTCAAGGGGCTGATCGAGGCTCACGGTGGCACCATCTCCGTACAGCGCGGACCCGAGGGCGGCGCCGAGTTTCGATTTATGGTGCCCACCGGCACCCCTGACTTCGCCTGAGCGTGAATGCCAGCCCGGTGGGCTTACCCGACTAGACTCGTGGCCGCTCAAGCCCTGGATTCGGAGCTCTCTCTTGTCAAACTACGACCCGGTCGAGGTGACCCCGCTGCACGCCGATGAGATGGCGCGTATGCAGGCCGACGCGATCGACGCCGTCAAGGCGGCGCGCGACCTCGAAGAACTCAAGCAGGTGCGCCTCGCGCACGCCGGTGACCGCTCACCGATCGCCCTGGCCAACCGCGAGATCGGCGCCCTGCCCCCGGCGGCCCGCGCCGAGGCGGGCAAGCGTATCGGCGGCGCCCGCAAAGCCGTCGCCGACGCTCTCGCCGAACGGCAGGCGCAGTTGGAGGCCGAGCGCGACGAGCGGGTCCTCGTCGAGGAGACCGTCGACGTCACGCTGCCCTCTGGCCGCGCCTCCCGGGGCGCCAGGCATCCGCTGACCACCCTCCAGGAGCGCATAGCCGACGCCTTCGTCGCGATGGGCTACGAGGTGGCGGAGGGTCCCGAGCTGGAGGGGGAGTGGTTCAACTTCGACGCGTTGAACATCTCCGCCGACCACCCGGCGCGCTCGGAGCACGACACCTTCTTCGTGGAGTCCGTCGACTCGGGCAAGGTGCTGCGCACCCAGACCTCTCCCGTCCAGATCCGGGCGCTGCTCAGCAGGGAGCTTCCGATCTACGTGATCTCGCCGGGTAAGGTGTTCCGCACCGACGAGCTTGACGCCACCCACACCCCGGTCTTCCACCAGGTCGAGGGGCTGGCGATCGACGAGGGCCTGACCATGGCCCATCTCAAGGGCACCCTCGACCGGTTCGCCGAGGTCATGTTCGGTGAGGGCATCACCACCCGGTTCCGGCCCAACTACTTCCCGTTCACCGAGCCCTCGGCCGAGATGGACCTGAAGTGCTTCGTCTGCCGCGGTGCCTCCGCGGTGCCGGGAAACCCGTCCTGCCGCACCTGTAAGTCGGAGGGCTGGATCGAGTGGGGCGGCTGCGGCATGGTCAACCCGCGGGTGCTCATCGCCTGCGGCGTCGACCCCGCCCGCTACAGCGGCTTCGCCTTCGGCATGGGCGTCGAACGCACCCTGATGTTCCGCCACAACGCCGAGGACATGCGCGACATGGTCGAGGGAGACGTCCGCTTCACGCTCCCCTTCGGAATGGAGGTCTGATGAAGGTCTCGCTTTCATGGCTGCGGGAGTACGTCGATCTCCCCGCCGTCACGGCGCACGAGATCGCCGAGAAGCTCACCGCGGCCGGGCTCAAACTGGAGTCCGTCATCTCCTACGGCCACGACATCAAGAACGTCGTGGTGGGCGAGGTGCTCTCCATCGAGACCCTGGAGGGTTTCAAGAAGCCCATCCGCCACTGCCAGGTCGAGGTGGGGGAGGCCGCGCCTCGCGAGATCGTCTGCGGTGCGACCAACTTCGAGGCCGGCGACCGTGTCCCGGTCGCGCTGCCCGGCGCCGTGCTGCCCGGCGGGTTCGAGATCGCCTCCCGCAAGACCTACGGACGCCTGTCGGACGGCATGATCTGCTCGGAGGCGGAGCTCGGGGTGGCCGAGTCCTCCCCGGGCATCCTCGTGCTGCCCGGGGACACTCCGATCGGCGCCGACGTGGTCGAGCTGCTCGGCCTGCGCGACGACGTGATCGAGCTTGAGATCACCCCGGACATCGGCTACGCGCTCTCCATCCGGGGTGTGGCCCGCGAGGCCGCCGCAGCCTTCGACTCGGCGTTCATCGACCCGGCGGACGTCTCCCCGCCCGTCGCGTCAGATTCCGCCTACCCGGCCTCGATCGCCGACCCGTCGGCCTGTGACCGCTTCGTGCTCCGCGAGATCCACGGGTTCGACCCGTCGGCGAGCAGCCCGCTGTGGATGCGCGCACGGCTCACCCGCGCCGGTATGCGCCCGGTCTCGCTGGCCGTCGACGTCACCAACTACGTCATGCTGGAGCTCGGCCAGCCGCTGCACGCCTTCGACGCCGCCAGGCTGACCGGTGAGATCGTGGTGCGCAGGGCCGAGCCCGGCGAGACGCTGGAGACACTCGACCACGTGGTCCGCAAGCTCCACCCGGACGACATCCTGATCACCGACGGGTCGGGCGTGATCTCGATGGCCGGCACCATGGGCGGCCTGCACACCGAGATCTCCGACGCCTCCACCGACATCGTGATCGAGGCCGCCCACTTCTCCGCCAGTGGCATCGCGCGCATGTCGCGCCGGCACAACCTGGTCAGCGAGGCATCCAAGCGCTTCGAGCGGGGCGTCGACCGGGAGCTTCCGCTGTACGCCTCCTGGCGTGCGGCTCAGCTTCTGGCCGAGCTGGGCGGCGGCACGATCCAGCCGGGCGTCACCCACGCCGAGGTGGAGGTCGAGCCGGTCCGTGTCGCGATCCCGAGCGGCTACCCCGGCAGGGTCGCGGGCACCGTCTACGACCGGGAGACGGTGATCCGCCGCCTGGAGCAGGTCGGCTGCGCGGTCGAGAGCTCCGCCACCGAGACCGGCACCGCCGCCGACGGGATCGCCGCGAAGCTCGCGGTCACCGGCGACGACATGTTGGTGGTCACCCCACCCTCGTGGCGGCCTGACCTGACCGACCCGAACGACCTCGCCGAGGAGGTCATCCGGCTGGAGGGCTACGAGAACCTGCCCTCGATCCTGCCCGCCGCCCCCGCGGGTGCCGGTCTCACCGAGAGCCAGCGCCTGCGCCGCCGGGTCGGCCGCTCACTGGCCGCCGCCGGCTACGTCGAGATCCTCTCCTACCCGTTCAGCGGGGAGCGCGACTTCGACAACCTGCAACTGCCCGCCGCCGACGCGCGCCGCCTGGCCGTACGGCTGGCCAATCCGCTCAGCGAGGACGAGCCGCTGATGCGGACCACCCTGCTGCCCGGCCTGCTCAAGACGCTGGTCCGCAACGTGGGCCGGGGTTTCGGCGATGTGGCGCTGTTCGAGACGGGCCTGGTCTACCGGCCCTCGCCGGACGCGCCCGCCGTCGCCCCCGTGCTGGGCGTCGACCGCAGGCCGAGCCCGGAGGAGCTGGCCTCGATCGAGTCCGCGCTGCCGGCCCAGCCGCTGCGGGTCGGGGTCGTGCTGGCCGGGGAGTTCGAGCCGTCCGGCTGGTGGGGCAAGGGCAGGGGAGCCGACTGGGCGGACGCCGTCGAGGCGGCCCGGATGGTGGCCGCCGAGGCCGGCGTCACCCTCGACGTCCGCGCGGACCGGCACGAGCCCTGGCACCCGGGCCGCTGCGCCGCGCTGTACGCCGGTGACGTGCTCGTCGGTCACGCCGGCGAGCTGCATCCGCGCGTGGTCGAGGCGTACGGCCTGCCCCCGCGCACCTGCGCGATGGAGCTGGAGCTGACCCGGCTGGAGCAGTCGCCGGTCGGCCGGCCGCAGGCGCCGGCGATCTCCGGCTACCCGGTCGCGAGCCAGGACGTCGCGCTCATCGTCGACGCGGCGATCCCGGTGGCCCCGGTGGAGGCGGCGCTGCGCGAGGGCGCGGGCGAGCTGCTGGAGTCGATCCGGCTGTTCGACGTCTACGCCGGTGCCCAGGTGGGCGAGGGCAGGAAGTCTCTCGCCTACTCCCTGCGCTTCCGGGCGGCCGACAGGACGCTTACGGTGGAGGAGACCACCGCGGCCCGTGACGCGGCCGTGGCCCTGGCCGCCGAGCGCACCGGGGCACGGTTGCGCGGCGTCTGACCGGCGACTGAGGGGCTCGGGACACATCCCGAGCCCCTTTCATCGCTCCGGACCGGGATTCCCGCCGGTCTGGAACCTTCATTCCGCCCCGTGGCCCGGCCACGGGCGGATCTTCCCTCGGGAGGGACGATGAGGTATCCGCCGGTCGATCCGGGTGGCCTGCTCGTTCGGCGTGGCGGAGAGGCTTCCCCAGGGAGGGGACGATGAGGCATCTGCTGGTGTTCGCCGAGCGTGACGCCGCCGAGGAGGTCGCCGAGATCGTGGCCGAGGAGTTTCCGATGATCGGCGTGCCTGCCGTGGTCAGGGAGACCCTCGCGGGTGAGGACGACGCCGAGGACGCCCAGTGGCTCGTGGTGGTCGAGGACCCCGCCGAGACCCTCACGCCGGAGGGCCTGGCCCGCCTGGACACCCTGCTCGAGGATTGCGACGGCTGGCGCGAGACCGGGTGATGGTCGGCCGGGTGCCGCGTCACGAGGGGCGTGGGCCTCGACCGGAGGACTCAGAGTTTGTCGATCTCGGTCAGGTCGATGTCGATGTCGAAGGGGGCCGAGATCTTGAGCCGGTCGTGGTGGATGCCGGTGAGAACGTAGGACCGGGCGACTGGGTCGAGTTCGTAGACGTAGACCGCCGGCCTTCCCGACTGGTTCTCGACCAGCCAGAAGTGCGCGATGCCCGCCTCGGCGTACAGCGTCGGTTTGCGGTCGCGGTCGCGCCGCTCGGAGTCCGGCGAGATGACCTCCACGGCCAGCACGACGTCCTCCGCCCGGTAGAAGGTCTGTTCCGGGCTGTGCTCGGCGGAGGCGTGGATGACGCTCACGTCCGGTTCGGGCCGCTGCTGCCTGCCCAGCACGACGCTCATCTCCCGGCGCGCGCGAAGATCGGCGGGCGCGGCGTGACGGAGGGCGTCGACCAGCAGATCCACCGCTCGCATGTGAAAAGAAGCCTGAGGACTCACGAAGACCAGGCTTCCATCGATTAACTCTGTGTGTGCAGGCAATTGCGGAATGCGATCGAGATCCTCGGTGGTGAATCCCCCCGGCGGGGGGAACACCCAGTCGGGCAGCGAGGACTCCGTCATCTCGGGGCTCCGTACGTCGACCGTCATGACCTCACAGTAGCAACAGGATTCCATTCTGTGAGGGTGGTTGCGGGTGCCTTATCCCTGGACGGGAGTGACCTCCTCGCGGCGGGCGCGCTCCCTGAGCGCGTGCTCGTCGGTGCGGGCGTCGTAGTCGCGGAACCTCGGCAGCAGCGCGGCCATCGCGGCCACCGCGCCGACGCACAGCAGACCGCCCGCGCCCAGGGAGAAGCGGGTCCCGCCGAGCTGGGCCATCAGGCCGGCCCTGGCGTTGCCCAGCATCGGGCCGCTGGTGTAGGAGAGCAGCTCGATGCCCGCCAGGCGGCCGCGGAACTCGTCGGGGATGGTCTGGTTCCAGATGGTCGAGCGGAAGACGCCGCTGATCATGTCGGCGGCCCCGGCCACGGCGAGGAAGGCGAAGATGCCCCAGACGCTGGGCATGAGCGCCGCCAGCGCCACCGCCACGCCCCACACGGCCGCCGCGACGATCACGCCGAGGCCGTGGCGGTGCACGTGCCTGGTCCAGCCGGAGGTGACCGAGGCGATCAGTGAGCCGACGGCCGAGGCGGAGAAGAAGAGCCCCAGGGCCTCGGGGACGCCCAGCTCGTCGGCCAGGAACGGGTACAGCGCGGTGGAGAAGGCGAAGATCATCGCGGCGACGTCGACCAGGTAGGTGCCCATCAGGTCGGGGCGGCCCACGGCGTAGCGGACCCCGTCGACCAGTGACCTGATCGAGGCCGCGGGGGCGTTCTCCCGCTGCGGCTGGGCCCGCACCATCTGCAGCAGGACCAGGGAGAGCAGGAAGGTCACCACGTTGACGCCGTACGCGACGGCGACGCCGAACCAGGCCGCGATCAGGCCGCTCAGGCCCGGGGCGACGATGGCGCCCAGGTTCCACCGGAAAGCGCTGAGCGCGGCGGCCGCGGTCAGCTGGTCGTGCCTGACCACGCGGGGCAGCAGCGACTCCAGGCTGGGCCGTTGCAGGCTGCCCAGCCCGGCCGAGAGCGCGCCGACCACGTACAGCACCCAGACCTGCGGCTTGGGCAGCAGCGCGTTGACGGTCAGGATCAGGACCGTGAGGCAGAGCCCCACCTCGGTGTAAAGGATGATCTTGCGCCGGTCCAGCGCGTCGGCGATCGCCCCGCCCCAGAGCCCGCACACCACCATCGGGACGAACTCGGCCACGCTGACCAGGCCGACCGCCAGGTAGGAGCCGGTCAGCTCCTTCATCTGCAGCGGGACCGCGACCAGGGTCAGGAAGGTGCCGAACATCGTGACGACGCCGGAGCCGAAGAGCAACCGGAAGTCACGGGAGTCGCGGAGCGGGCTGAGGTCCATCGTCAGGCGACGGAGCAGGGTTCTGATGGACCGGTCAGCGTTTTCTGGCACGAACAGGTAGTTTCGGCGGTGACCTGCGCGGAGGGCAACTCATTTTCCGGCAGGTCACCGCCGGGTCGAGCGCGGCGGGCGTCAGGAGCCCAGGACCTCCCTGCGCAGGTGGGTTTTGAGGATCTTGCCACCGGGGTTACGGGGAAGTTCCGTGTCACGCACCCAGAACCTGACCGGGACCTTGAAGGGGGCGATCCGCTCGCGCAGGAAGGCCCGCAGCTCCTCGGCGGTCGCCGGGGACGACAGCCGCACCACCGCGCCGACCTCCTCGCCCAGTTCCTCATGGGGGATGCCGATCACCGCGGCGTCGTCGACCGCCGGGTGCTCGAACAGGGCGGCCTCGACCTCGGCGCAGTAGACGTTCTCGCCGCCGCGGATGACCATGTCCTTGGCCCGGTCCACGATGAACACGAACCCCTCGGAGTCCACCCTGGCCAGGTCACCGGTGTGCAACCAGCCGCCGACGAAGGTCTCGGCGGTGGCCTCGGGACGGTTCCAGTAGCCCAGGATGACGTTCGGTCCGCGCAGGCAGAGCTCGCCGACCGCGCCGACCGGCAGCTCGTCGCCGAGCGGATCGGCGATCTTCACCTCGACCACCGCCATCGGCAGGCCGATGCTGTCGGGTTTGGCCAGATAGTCGGTGCCGGCGTTGCTGATGGCGAGCGCGGTGGTCTCGGTCATGCCGTACCCGTTGGAGGGGGCGCGGCTGGGCAGTTGCTCGGTGATGCGCTCCAGCAGTTTCGGCGGGGCGGGGGCACCGCCGTACCCGAGGGCGTTGAGGCTGGAGATGTCGTGCTTGTCCAGGTCGGGGTGGGACAGGAGCTGCCATACGTTGGTGGGCACGCCGGTGAGCCCCGTGATCTTCTCGCGCTCGATCAGCTCCAGCGCGCGGCCCGCGTCCCACTTGTACATCAGCACCAGGCCGCTCCCGCTGAACATGGTGGTGGTCATCACCGCGAAGCAGCCGGTGACGTGGAAGAGCGGAACGGTGAGCAGGGTGACACGGCGCTGCCCCGCCGTCTCGCCCGGGTCCCCGCCCGCCCTGACCATGCTGCGGTACATGCCGTAGGCGACGGTCATGGGCGACTGCCCGACGTTGCGATGGCTGCCGAGCGCGCCCTTGGGGCGGCCCGTGGTGCCGGAGGTGTAGAAGATCGTTGCCGGATCCTCGGGGGAGAGGACGACCGGCGGCAGCGTCACGTCCGCCGCCACCTCGCCCATCACCTCCTCGAACGCGCGGGCGCCCTCGGGCACCTCGCCGCGGGTCACGATCAGTGCCGGGGGCAGGCCGGTGAGCCCGGCCGCCCGTTCGCCGTCGGCGATCAGCACCTTGGCGCCGGAGTCCGACAGGCCGTACTCCAGTTCCTGCGGGGTCCACCAGGCGTTGAGTGGAACGGCTATCGCCCCGATGGCCAGCGCGGCCGAGAAGGCGATCACCCATTCGGGGTAGTTGCGCATGGCGATGGCGACCCGGTCGCCCTTGGCCACGCCGTACTCGTCCACCAGACGCCGTGCGAGCGTGGCCGCCCGCCTGAAGTGCTCCTCGTAGGTGATGTGCTCGTCCTCGTATGTCAGGAAGATCTTGTCGCCGTGAAACCGGCTCGTCTCGAGGAGCGCCCGGAAGTCGCGGGGGGCGTGCTTCCAGGTTTTGACGGTCCCGCCGTGGCCGGGGACCTCGTCCATCTCGAAAAGCTGTCCGGGACCGGTGAGCTGGGCCTGGACCTGGTCATGGGTGACAGTCATGCGTTCGCACTCCCGAAGGGTGGAAGGGCCGGAGGTCGCCACGGTACTGACCGGTAGGTATGCGCAACAATGCCGACACGCAACTGATTGCCTCGTCCCCGCAATCGAGAGCCGAAAAGCATGATTTTTGCGACTTTTCCGCTGCTCTGGGGCATTCCGTAGGCCGGTAACCCCCGCATAACCGGCTTGCATGACAATCCCCGGAGATGCATAATCTCTCTAGCAAGAGCATGAGTGAGTGTGTATGAACATGCAGAGATCAGGGGGGCCGATGAGAGCGGCGATCGCGGGTGCCAGCGGCTACGCCGGGGGTGAGCTCCTGCGCCTGCTGCTGTCCCACCCCGGCATCGAGATCGGCGCGCTGACCGCGGCCTCAAGCGCCGGCACGGCGCTCGGCGCCCACCAGCCACACCTGACCCCGCTGGCCGGCCGGATCCTGCTGGAGACCACCCCCGAGACCCTCGGCGGCCACGACCTCGTCTTCCTCGCCCTGCCGCACGGCCAGTCGGCCGCCGTCGCCGAGCAACTCGGTGACGGCACCCTCGTCGTCGACTGCGGCGCCGACTTCCGGCTCACCGACCCCGCCGCCTGGGAGCACTTCTACGGCGGAACCCACGCCGGCACCTGGCCGTACGGGCTGCCCGAGCTGCCGGGCCGGCGCGAGGAGCTGCGCGCGGCCTCCAGGATCGCCGTGCCCGGGTGCTACCCGACGGCGGTCACCCTGGCGATGTTCCCCGCCTTCGCCGCCGGCCTCGTCGGGCCCGACGTGGTGGTGGTAGCCGCCAGCGGCACCAGCGGAGCGGGCCGAGCGCCCAAGCCGAACCTCCTGGGCAGCGAGGTGATGGGCTCGGCCAGCGCGTACGGCGTCGGCGGCGTCCACCGGCACACCCCGGAGATGGAGCAGAACCTCTCCCCGTTGGCGGGTGAGCCGGTCACCGTCTCCTTCACCCCCGTGCTGGCGCCGATGAGCCGCGGCATCCTCGCCACCTGCAGCGCGCCCGCCAGAGCGGGCCTCACCCCGGCGGTCCTGCGCGAGGCGTACGAGGTCGCCACCAAGGACGAGCCGTTCCTGCGGCTGCTCCCCGAGGGCCAGTGGCCCGCGACCTCGATGACTCTCGGAGCCAACACCGCCGCCCTCCAGGTCGTCCTGGACGAGCGTGCGGGCCGCGTCGTCGCCGTCGTCGCCATCGACAACCTGACCAAGGGAACGGCGGGCGGGGCCATCCAGAGTGCCAACCTCGCCCTCGGCCTGCCGGAAGAGCTAGGCCTTCCTCTCAATGGAGTCGCCCCATGAGCGTGACCGCCCCCCTCGGCTTCCGGGCGGCGGGTGTCGCCGCCGGAATCAAGTCCGGTGCCGCCCGCGACCTGGCACTGATCGTCAACGACGGCCCCTCTCGCGCCGCGGCGGGAGTCTTCACGGCCAACCGGGTGAAGGCCGCGCCCGTCCTGTGGTCCGCGCAGGTGCTGTCCGGGGGCCGGGTCCACGCGGTGGTCCTCAACTCCGGCGGCGCCAACGCCTGCACCGGGCCGCTGGGTTTCCAGGACACCCATGCCACCGCGGAGAAGGTCGCCGAGGCGCTGGGAGACTCGGCCGGCGAGATCGCGGTCTGCTCCACCGGCCTGATCGGTGAGCGCCTGCCGATGGAACCGCTGCTGGCGGGGGTCGATCTCGCGGTCTCACAGCTCGCCAGGGACGGCGGGCTGGCCGCCGCCGACGCCATCCGCACCACCGACACCGTCTCGAAGATCTCCTTCAGGAAGGGCGCCGGCGGCTACATGGTCGGCGGCATGGCCAAGGGCGCGGGCATGCTCGCCCCGGGCCTCGCCACCATGCTCTCGGTGATCACCACCGACGCCGACCTGCCCGCCGAGCAGCTCGACGAGGTGCTCCGAAAGGTGACGCGGGTCACCTTCGACCGGCTCGACGCCGACGGTTGCATGTCCACCAACGACACGGTGCTGCTGCTGGCCAGCGGCGCCTCCGGTATCACTCCCGACCTCGCCGAGTTCGAGCAGGTCCTCCTCGCGGTCTGCGCCGACCTCGCCCGCCAGCTGCTGCTGGACGCAGAGGGCGCCTCCAAGGCGATCGCCATCGAGGTCGTCGGCGCCGTCTCAGAGGAGGACGCGGTCACCGTCGGTCGTACCGTCTCCCGGTCGAATCTCCTCAAGTGCGCCATCCACGGAGAGGACCCCAACTGGGGCCGGGTGCTGTCGGCCGTCGGCACCACCGACGCCGTCTTCGAGGCCGACCGGCTCAACGTGGCCATCAACGGCATCTGGATCTGCCGGGGCGGTGCCGCGGGCGACGACCGCTCCAAGGTCGACCTCACCCCGCGCGATGTGACGATCACCATCGACCTGTCGGCGGGCCCGCACTCGGCGACGATCCACACCACCGACCTCACCGCCGAGTACGTCCACGAGAACTCGGCGTACTCCTCATGAGGCGGGCCGAGGCCCTGGCGAAGGCCACCACGCTGATCGAGGCGCTGCCCTGGCTCGCCAGCTTCCACGGTGCGACCGTCGTCATCAAGTACGGCGGCAACGCGATGACCGAGGAGCACCTGCGCGAGAAGTTCGCCGCCGATGTCGTCTTCCTGCGCTACGCCGGGCTCAGGCCGGTGATCGTGCACGGGGGAGGCCCGCAGATCAACGCCCACCTTGACCTACTCGGCATCGAGTCCACCTTCACCGCCGGGCTCAGGGTCACCACCCCCGAGGCCATGCGGGTCGTCAGGATGGTCCTCGTCGGCCAGGTCAACCGCGACGTGGTCGGTCTGATCAACAGGCACGGGCCGTTCGCCATCGGCATGTCCGGCGAGGACGCCCACCTGTTCACCGCCGTGCGCAAGCACGCCGTCGTCGACGGCGCCAGCGTCGACATCGGCCAGGTCGGCGACATCGTCAACGTCGAGGCCGGAGCCGTGCGGGCGCTGCTGGAGGACGGGCGGATCCCGGTGATCTCATCGGTCGCGCGCAGTGAGGACGGCACCGTCTACAACGTCAACGCCGACACCGCCGCCGCCGCGCTCGCCGTGGCGCTCCAGGCGTCCAAGCTGATCGTCCTGACCGATGTCGAGGGCCTGTACCGTGACTGGAGCCCCGATGCCGTTGACAACGAGGTCATCGACGAGCTGTCCGCCACCGAGCTGGAGAAGCTCCTGCCGACCCTGTCCAGCGGCATGATCCCCAAGATGGAGGCGTGCCTGACCGCCGTCCAGGGGGGCGTGCCGCAGGCCCACGTACTCGACGGCAGGGTGCCCCACTCGGTGCTGCTGGAGATCTTCACGGACAAGGGCATAGGAACCATGGTGCTGCCGGACGCCCCCGCGGCGACGGCCACCGCCCAGCTGAAGGGGAACGACACGTGAGCCCGCAGGAAAGTCCCGCCACAGAGGCGCTCAGCACGCGCTTCGAGGCCGCCTTCATGGCCAACTACGGGGTGCCCCCGGTGGCACTGGCCCGAGGCGAGGGCACGAGGGTCTGGGACGTCGACGGCCGCGAGTACCTCGACCTGATCGGCGGCATCGCGGTCAGCTCGCTCGGCCACGCCCACCCGGCGCTGGTGGAGGCCGTCTCCAGGCAGGTCGCCACCCTCGCCCACACCAGCAACCTCTTCCTGCACGAGCCCGAGATACTGCTCGCCGAGCGCCTGCTCAGCCTGCTCGGCGCCCCCGCCAAGGTGTTCTTCAGCAACTCCGGCACCGAGGCCAACGAGGCCGCGCTGAAGCTCGCCATCAAGTACGGCAAGTCGAACGGCCGCACCTACTTCGTGGCCGCCGAGAACGCCTTCCACGGCCGGACCCTCGGCGCGCTCGCCCTGACCGGCAAACCCTCCATCCGTGACCAGTTCGGGCCCTTCCCGATTGATGTTCGTTTCGTGCCGTACGGTGACGCCGACGCGCTCAAGAGCGCGGTGACCGGCGAGTGCGCCGCGGTCTTCCTCGAACCCACCCAGGGGGAGGCGGGGGTCGTGCCCCCGCCCGAGGGCTACTTCACGGCGGCCAGGGAGATCTGCGACGCCACAGGCGCGCTGCTGGTCGCGGACGAGATCCAGTCGGCGATCGGCCGCACCGGGCACTGGTTCGCCCACCAGCACGAAGGCATCCTGCCCGACGTGCTCACCCTGGCCAAGGGCCTCGGCGGAGGCATGCCGATCGGCGCCTGCGTCGGCTTCGGCGCGGCGGCCACGGTTTTCGCCCAGGGCGACCACGGGTCCACCTTCGGCGGCAACCCCGTCTCGACCGCCGCGGCGCTCGCCGTGCTCGACACGATCGACACCGACGGCCTGCTGGAGCACGTGCGTACCGTCGGGGCCGAACTCGCCGACGGCATCGCCGCGATCGACCACCCGCTGCTCGCCGGTGTCCGGGGCAGGGGCCTGTGGCTGGCCGTTCTGCTGACCGACGACCGCTCCGCCCACTTCCAGACCGCCGCGCGGCGAGCCGGTTTCCTGGTCAACGCCCTCCAGCCCCACGCGGTGCGGCTCGCACCCCCGCTGGTGATCACCTCCGCTCAGGTCGCCGCCTTCGTGGCCGCGCTCCCAGCGATCCTCGACGAGGCCGCCGATGCCCAGTAACCTCTCCGCGCAGGCGCCCGTCAGGCACTTCCTGAAGGACGACGACCTCTCGTCCGCCGAGCAGGCCCAGGTGCTCGACCTGGCCGAGGCCATGAAGAAGGACCGTTACGGCTACCGCCCCTTCGAGGGCCCGCAGACCGTCGCCGTCCTCTTCGACAAGCCGTCCACCCGCACCCGGGTCTCCTTCGCCGTCGGCATCGGCGAGCTCGGCGGCCTTCCCCTGATCGTCGACGCAGGCTCCTCCCAGATGGGCCGGGGTGAGTCGATCGAGGACACCGCCCGGGTCCTGGAGCGTCAGGTGAGCGCCATCGTGTGGCGTACCTCGGGCCAGGACAGGGTCGAGGCCATGGCCTCGGCCTCCTCGGTGCCGGTGGTCAACGCCCTCACCGACGAGTTCCACCCCTGCCAGATCCTCGCGGACCTGCAGACCGTCAGGGAGCGCTTCGGCAGGACCGCCGGACTCACCCTGGCCTACTTCGGGGACGGCGCCAACAACATGGCCCACTCCTACCTGCTCGGCGGTGCCGTCGCCGGCATGCACGTGCGGGTCGCCGCCCCCGCCGGGTACCTGCCGGACCCGAAGATCCTCCGGCGGGCCGCCAAGGTCGCCGAGGAGACCGGAGGATCGGTCACCGTGCTCACCGACCCGGCCCAGGCAGCCGCGGGCGCGGATGTCCTCGCCACCGACACCTGGGTCTCCATGGGCCAGGACGGCAAGGAGCAGCGGGTCGCCGACCTCATGCCCTACCAGGTCAACGCCGCGCTGGTGGACCGGGCGGCGCCCGGCGCCATCGTCCTGCACTGCCTGCCCGCCTACCGCGAACTGGAGATCTCCGCCGAGGTCCTCGACGGCCCGCGGAGCCTGGTGTGGGACCAGGCCGAGAACCGGCTGCACGCCCAGAAGGCCCTGCTGCACTGGTTGATCTCGGTGAGCGCTCCGGACGCGCCCGGGGGAGGGGTGGTCGCGTGACGATCCCGATGACCAAGGTCGCCCGTCAGGCCAGGATCGCCGACCTGCTGCAGCGGCAGCCGGTCAGATCCCAGCCGGAGCTGGCCAAGCTCCTGCTGGAGAGCGGGGTCGAGGTCACCCAGGCCACTCTCTCCCGGGACCTGGACGAGCTCGGCGCGCTCAAGCTATGCGCCGAGGACGGCTCCCTGGTCTACGCCCTGCCCGGTGAGGGCGGCGGCCGGATAAGGCTGGCCAGGCTCGGCACCGGCGAGTCCCCGGCCGCCCGGCTCAGCCGGCTCGCCGAGGAACTCCTCGTCTCGGCCGAGGCCTCCGCCAACCTGATCATCGTCCGCACGCCACCGGGCGCCGCACAGTTCCTCGCCTCCGCCATCGACCACGCCGACTGGGAGTCCATCCTCGGCACGGTCGCCGGAGACGACACGATCCTCGTCATCAGCCGTGACCCGGCGGGCGGGGCAGCGGTCGCCGAGGGGCTGCTCAGGCACGCCGACCGACGTATTCAGCCCGCTCAGGCGGGCGATCCCGGCACCATCTGAGACTTGTGACGAACGAATAACTTGGAGAGATCAATTATGACTGACCGGGTCGTACTCGCCTTCTCCGGCGGCCTCGACACCTCCGTGGCCATCCCCTTCCTCGCCGAGAAGACCGGCGCCGAGGTGATCGCGGTCGCCGTCGACGTGGGCCAGGGCGGTGAGGACATGGAGATCATCCGCAAGCGGGCCATCGACTGCGGCGCCGTGGAGTCCGTCGTCGTGGACGCCCGCGAGGAGTTCGCCGCCGACTTCTGCGTGCCCGCCCTGCAGGCCAACGCCCTCTACATGGACCGCTACCCGCTGGTCTCCGCCCTGTCGCGGCCGCTGATCGTCAAGCACCTGGCCGCCGCGGCCAAGGCGTTCGGCGGCACCCACGTCTCGCACGGCTGCACCGGCAAGGGCAACGACCAGGTCCGGTTCGAGGCCGGCCTGGCCGCGCTCTTCCCCGAGCTCAAGGTCATCGCCCCGGCCCGCGACTACGCGTGGACCCGGGACAAGGCGATCGCCTACGCCGAGGAGAAGAACCTGCCGATCGAGACCACCAAGAAGAACCCCTACTCGATCGACCAGAACATCTGGGGCCGGGCCGTCGAGACGGGCTTCCTTGAGGACATCTGGAACGGCCCCATCGAGGACGTCTACTCCTACACCGCCGACCCCGCCCAGCCGCGCGAGGCCGACGAGGTCATCATCAGCTTCGTCAAGGGCGTCCCGGTGGCGCTGGACGGGCGGCACCTGACCCCGTTCCAGGTCATCGCCGAGCTGAACCAGCGCGCGGGCGCCCAGGGCGTCGGCCGCCTCGACATGGTCGAGGACCGGCTCGTCGGTATCAAGTCCCGCGAGGTCTACGAGGCGCCGGGCGCCATCGCTCTGATCACCGCGCACATGGAGCTGGAGAACGTCACGGTCGAGCGCGACCTGGCCAGGTTCAAGCGGTCGGTGGACCAGCGCTGGGGCGAGCTCGTCTACGACGGCCTCTGGTTCTCCCCCCTCAAGAAGGCCCTGGACGTCTTCATCGCCGAGGCCCAGGAGCACGTCACCGGCGAGATCCGGATGACCCTGCACGGCGGCCGGGCCACGGTCACGGGCCGGCGCTCGGAGGCGTCGCTGTACGACTTCAACCTCGCCACCTACGACACCGGCGACACCTTCGACCAGTCTCTCGCCAAGGGCTTCGTTGAGCTGTGGAGCCTTCCCTCCAAGATTGCCTCCGCCCGGGACGCCCGGCTGGGCTGAGTGGGCTAAGGTCGCGGATTGAATGGGGAGGGAGAACAACGGTGACTGATGGTGGTAAGCCGATGCGGCTGTGGGGCGGCCGGTTCGAAGGAGGTCCGGCCGACGCGCTGACCAGGCTCTCTGTGAGCGTGCACTTCGACTGGCGGCTGGTGCCGTACGATCTGCTGGCCTCGCGCGCGCACGCCCGGGTGCTGCACCGTGCGAACCTGCTGACCGACGACGAACTGGCACGCATGCTCGGTGCCCTGGACGACCTGGAGCGAGCCTGCAAGGAGGGCGAGTTCCGGCCGACCGTCGCCGACGAGGACGTCCACACCGCGCTGGAGCGCGGCCTGCTGGAACGCCTCGGCACGCTCGGTGGCAAGCTCAGAGCCGGTCGCAGCCGCAACGACCAGGTTGCCACCGATCTGCGGCTCTACCTCCGCGATCACGTCAGGCACATCGTGTCCCGGCTGGTGGAGCTGGAGACCGCGCTGATGAGCCAGGCCGAGGAGCACGCCGAGACGGCGGCCCCCGGCATGACCCACCTGCAGCACGCCCAGCCGGTCTCGTTCGGCCACCAGCTCCTGGCGCACGTGCACGCCTTCGCCCGCGACATCGAGCGGCTGCGCGACTGGGACCGGCGCGCGGCCGTCTCCCCGCTCGGCTCCGGGGCGCTGGCCGGGTCCTCCCTGCCGCTCGACCCGCAGGCCGTGGCCAGGGAACTGGGCTTCGACTCCGCCGCGCCCAACTCGATGGACGCGGTCGCCGACCGCGACTTCGCCGCCGAGTTCCTGTTCGACGCGGCGATGATCGGCGTGCACCTGTCCCGGCTGGGCGAGGAGATCGTCCTGTGGGCCTCGCAGGAGTTCCGCTGGATCGAGATGGACGACGCCTACTCCACTGGCTCGTCGATCATGCCGCAGAAGAAGAACCCCGACGTGGCCGAGCTCGCCCGGGGCAAGAGCGGCCGCCTCATCGGCAACCTGATGTCGCTGCTGACGACGCTCAAGGGCCTGCCGCTGACCTACAACCGGGACCTGCAGGAGGACAAGGAGCCGGTGTTCGACTCCGTCGACAGCCTGCTGCTCGTCCTTCCCGCCATGGCCGGGCTCGTCGCGACCATGCGCGTCAACACCGCCAAGCTGGAGGCCTCGGCCCCGGACGGGTTCGCGCTGGCCACCGACCTGGCCGAGCTGCTGGTCCGCCGGGGCGTCGCCTTCCGCGAGGCCCATGAGGCGGTCGGGCACCTGGTCGTCTGGTGCCAGGTCAACGACAAGGACTTCGGCGAGCTCACCGACGACGAACTGGCCAAGGTCTCGCCGCACTTCACGCCTGACTCCCGCGAGGTCCTCTCGGTGCCGGGCGCGCTGGCCGCCCGCAAGGCGCACGGCGGTACGGCGCCGGACCGGGTCCGCGACCAGCTCGTCGCGCTCCGCGAGATCGTCGACGCCCAGGCGGCCTGGGCGATCGGGAACTGATGTCCGCTGAAGAGCACGGCGGGCACTCGCTCGCCGCGCCCGCGCCGCTGGCGCGCGACTTCTTCGACCGGCCCGCCCACGAGATCGCTCCGGATCTGCTGGGACGAGTACTCGTGCACGGGCCGGTCGCGCTGCGTCTCACCGAGGTCGAGGCGTACGGCCTGCCGGGTGAGGATCCCGCGTCGCACACCTACCGGGGCCGGACGCCGCGCAACGCGGTGATGTTCGGCCCACCGGGCCACCTGTACGTCTACTTCACATACGGCATGCATTTCTGCGCCAACCTCACCTGCCTTCCCGAGGGGACGGGGTCCGGGATACTGCTCAGGGCCGGAGAGGTGATCTCCGGTATCGGGACCGCCATGGCCCGCCGGAGAGCGGGAAGCGCCCGTGCCGTCCGGGAAGTCGATCTGGCCAGAGGACCGGCGCGTCTGGCCGTGGCGCTCGGTTTCACCCTGGAGCACAACGGACTCGATGTCTGCGTCCCGGGATCGCTCTCCGTGATCGATGGCGAACCCGCCGTGGCCGCATCCGTCCGGTCGGGGCCGCGCACCGGGGTCTCGTCGGGAAAGGAGACGCCCTGGCGTTTCTGGATCGACGGCGACCCCACCGTCTCGCCCCATCGCCCGCACGTGCCGCGCCGCCGGTAGGCCACCCGGGCGCTCCTCCTCGCTTCCCCGCTGGTCGGCTCGCGCTCGAGGAGGGTTTCGAGTGGCGCGACGGTGCCGCGATCGGGCAGGGTGTACGAGAGCGCTAAATGTCCCTTCGAGCATTGGAAAGCAAGGATCGTGACCGACATTCTGGATGACCTCGCCTGGCGCGGCCTGATCGCGCAGTCCACCGACATCGACACCCTGCGCGGGGCGATGGCCGAGGGTCCGATCACGGTCTATTGCGGCTTCGACCCGACCGCGCCCTCGCTGCACGTCGGCAACCTGGTCCCGTTGCTGACCCTCACCCGCCTGCAGCGGGCGGGTCACCGGGTCGTCGGCCTGGTGGGCGGCGCGACCGGCCTGATCGGCGACCCCAGCGGTCGGAGCACCGAGCGCTCGCTGAACTCGTCCGAGGTCGTGGCCGAATGGGTGGCGCGGATCCGTGTCCAGCTGGAGAAGTTCCTCGACTTCTCGGAGGAGACGGGCGGGATCCTGGTCAGCAACCTCGACTGGACCGAGGGCATGTCGGCGATCGACTTCCTGCGTGACGTCGGCAAGCACTTCCCGGTCAACCGGATGCTCGCCCGCGAGTCGGTCTCCGCCCGGCTGGGGGGAGAGGGTCTCAGCTACACCGAGTTCAGCTACCAGATCCTGCAGGCCAACGACTACCTGGAGCTGAACCGGCGCTACGGCTGCACGCTCCAGATCGGCGGCAGCGACCAGTGGGGCAACATCACCGCGGGAACCGACCTCATCCGCCGGGTGACGGGTGGCCATGTGCACGCCCTCACCGTGCCGTTGATCACCAAGGCGGACGGGACCAAGTTCGGCAAGACCGCCGGCGGTGCGGTCTGGCTCAACCCGGAGATGACCTCGCCGTACGCCTTCTACCAGTTCTGGCTGAACTCGGATGACCGGGACGTGGTGAAGTTCCTCAAGATCTACAGCTTCAGGTCCCGTGAGGAGATCGAGGAGCTGGAGAAGGCCGCCGCCGCGCGGCCCGCCGCGCGCGAGGCTCAGCGAGCACTCGCGGAGGAGTTCACCACGCTGCTGCACGGTGCCGACGAGTGCGCCGCGGTGATCGCCGCCTCGGCGGCCCTGTTCGGTCAGGGGTCCCTGGAGGAGTTGCCCGCGCGCACGCTCGGGGAGGCTCTCGCCGAGGTGCCACGTGCCGAGGTTCCCGCGCTGGGAGCGTCCTTTGTCGACCTGCTCGCCGAGAGTGGCCTGGTCAAGTCGAAGTCCGAGGCGCGTCGCACCGTCAAGGAGGGCGGCGCCTACCTCAACAACACCAAGGTCACCGACGAGGCGTACGTGCCGTCGGCCGATGACCTGCTCCACGGACGCTTCCTGGTGCTCCGTCGTGGCAAGCGTTCGGTCGGTGGCGTCGAGATCGTCGAGGCCTGACCCCGCCCGCGCTGCCGGCCTGCTCTTCTGCCAGGTAAAGGCGATGATTACGAGGGATGGACGCCCCGGCTTCGGCTGGGGCGTTCGCCGTCTCACCGCGTAACATTCCGGTAGCGAACGCGCCCGGTTTCCTTAAGGAACCCCTCTGACCTGCGGTTTTACCAAGCGTGGCTGATTTGACGATGTTCCGGGAGGGGCATAATCTTTTCAATGCCCCGGGAGCGAGCCGGACGCCTGATCTGGCGGACGGGCCCCAGGGACACTCCACTGAACGAACTTGAGAGTTCGGACTCCGCGTAGATCACCGGAAAACCGGTTGCTTCGCTGTGGCCTGGATGACACGGTAGGTTCAGCGGGTTGCTCCGGAAGCGGAGCAAAGAAAATCCTAGTGAGTCTGCAGGGTTTGTGACAAATGGCTGAGAGCTAGCAATTTGACACAGTCTTGACAAGCGGTAGGATTTAAGTAAGAAGCAGAGCGCCCCTGGCTCTCCGATCAAGTACTGGTCGGGACGACGGTGTACGCGTCCGTTTCTTGAGAACTCAACAGTGTGTTAAAAGCCAGTGCATGAAGCACAACCCTGTCCAACCTGCCCTTTCATCGGGGTGG
>NZ_JBEXGU010000031.1:0-73001 GCF_040607515.1 Streptosporangium sp. NPDC005286
CAGCTCCACCGCCCCCCGTTTGTCCCCCACCCCCGACAAGCAACCCCCCAGGTTGTTCGAGCTCAGCGCGAGGTCGGACAGGTAGACCTCCGGTTCCGCCTCGGCCAACCGGCGATAGACCTCCACCGCCTCCCGTGCTGGTACCACTGCCCCCTGTTTGTCCCCCGCCTCCCACAACCGAGCTCCCAGATTGGTCAGGCTTTTCGCCAGGTCGCCCAGGTAGGCTGTCGGTTCCGCCTCGGCCAACCGCCGCCGGATTTCCATCGCCTCTTGTACCGGCTCCACCGCTCCGCGGATGTCTCCCACCTCTGATAACCGGGTCCCCAGATTGCTCAAGCTCATCGCGAGGCCAGGCAGATGGGCCTCTGGTTCCACCTCAGCCAACCGACGGTAAAGCTCCACCGACTCCCGCACCGATCCCACCGCTCCCCGGATATCCCCTACCTCCGACGAGAAAGTCCCCAGGTTGTTCAAGCTCATCGCGAGGCCGGGAAGGTAGGCCGCTGGATCTGCCTCGGCCAACTGACGATAGGACTCCACCACCTCCCGTATGAGCTCCACTGCCCTCCGCTTGTCCCCCACCTCCCACAACTGGGTCGCCAGATTATTCAGGCTCAACGTGAAGCGGGGTAGGTGAGCCACCGGATTCGCCTGATCCAGCCGACGATAGATCTCCACCGCCTCCCACGAGGCCTTCAACGCCCCCCGGATGTCCCCGACCGCCGACAACCGGGTCCCCAGGTTGCTCAAACTGTTTGCGAGGCCAGGCAGGTAGGCCTCCGGCTCCATCTCAGCCAACCGACGATAGACCTCCACCGCCTCCCGTGAAGGCTCCAATGCTCCCCTGATGTCCCCCAGGTGCGACAAACGGATCCCCAGGACTATAAGTCGGGAGGCACGCAACGCGGGGGATGCATCGGCGGGCAGAGTGTGCAGTAGGTGGCGGGCGAGGTTGCCGGCGGCTTGGAGCAGGTCAGTGCTGTAGTCAGGAAGGGCATCGTGAAGGCGCGTGGCTAGGGAGTGCTCGGCGTGGTGGATGATGAATCCGACCAGTTCGGCGGTGGCATACCGGGCTAGCTCTGGCTGCTGGTCCAGCAGTTCCAGGAGCAGCGTTCGGGCCTGAGGATGGCGGGCTGCGGTGGCGGTCAGCACGATCAGGCAACTCCGCAGCGCCACCCCGGACAGCCTGTCAGCTTCCCCGTTACCAACAGCAACAGCAGTTAGGGTGCTCAGGGTCTGAGCCGCCTCGGCGGCGTGGTGGCGCAGGTGGTGGGCGATGAAGTCCTCACCGAACCGGTCCGGGCGCAGCGGCAGCAGAAACCCGCCTCCAGCGGGGCGGCCATTGTGGCCTAGCCGCTCACTGGGGGCGTAGCCGGGCCGGGCCGGTGTCGCAAGAGGGTAGAGGCGGTTGTGAGCGTCTAGGAGCAGCCCAGCTTGGGCGGGGCCGTCGGCCAGGTGGGCGCGGTGCAGCAGGATGCGTGCCTGGCCCATGTCCTCCAGGGGACCGAATACGGTGGCTAGGAACACCATGCGCTCGATGACGGCCGGGGAGGTGAAGGCGGGTGCCGTCGCCTGCCAGTAGCGCATCTCGTGCTTGAGCAAATAGTCCGACAGACCTGGCCGATCTGGGGCGGGGGTCTCTTGCTGTGCGGCGTAGAGAGCGGCCAGGGCGGCCATGTGTAAAGTCAGCGCTGAGGCATAGTCGGGATGGTCCAGGTCTGCTGGCGGCCCCGGCACAGGGTCGGTGTGCTCCAATTGTGCAGCGAACGCGGCGACGGCCTGGCGATAGGCCTGCGGCCGGTCGGCGGCGGGGGTGAAGTCGCCCACGGCGATGGGGTCGGCCAAGTCGGCGCCAGTGCGATCCAGTTGCGCGCATAGGCTCTGCCACAGGTCTTCTCCCGGGCGAGCTAGCAGCAGCAGGCGGACGGTACGGCCGAGCAGATCCCAGGCCAGGCCGTCTATCATTTGGGCCAACGTGGACGGGTGCCAGCGTTCGGCATAGTCGGCCACCACCAGCAGCGGTTGCCCGTCGGCCAACTCGACCGCGCCGCTGCCGTCGCGGAGGCGAGGGGTTTTCTCCACCGCCCGAGCCACCGCCCACCCTGCGGCGTGGCTTATGGAGGCGAAGTGGGCGGCCAGGCGAGTTTTACCCTGCCCTCCGGGCCCATGCAACAAGATCACCGACACGGGCTCATCTGAGTCATCCCGCCAAGCGGTCAATGCCTCTTCCTCGGCGGGGCGAGACCGGTAAGGCACTACCTGGCGCTGCACGTCCAGCAAGTAACTGGGACCGCGCCGAGAACGCGGCAGACGCACCGGCGGAGCAACCCCGAGCATCTCCAGCCGGTAGCCGGGCCGATCGAGAGCAATCAGCACATCCCCAGCAGCGTGCCCGATCTGAATGTTGGGCCCGCCGATCAGTGAGCCGGACACCGACGGGGTGCCGGAGGGTAACCCACCGGGGAGGGATGCGGCCTCAGCGCTCATAGCGGATGTCCACATCCCCGCCAGCATGGCCGACCTGGATGTTGGGTCCTTCGATGGTGGAGTTGGACACGCTAGGACCGCCTCCGGCCTTCTCATGGGGCGCTATGGGCTGGGTCCGGGTCTGCGGCAGTTCCTCCGTAGCAGAAGGTAGGACAGTGGCGGAGCGGCGGGCCAGGACGATGCTGTAGACCGCCAGCGGCAACCCGGCCGCCGCGATACACATGCCGATGATGCTCGCCCACTTGTCGGCGTCATCTAGCCCGGCCCGCACCAACAGCACCCCGGCCAGGGTACAACCGGCTCCTGCCACCACCGCGCCGACCCACACCACCATTCGCCCGCCTCTCATGTTCTTCATAATGAACCACCGTCCACTAGCCAGCGGGCGATTACCGGATATGACCGGATCAGTGCAGATACTGATTCGGCGACCAAATCGTCCCTTCCCTGCTTGACGGCGGGGGTTCACCAGGTGATCCGGCAGCAAGCCGACCCGGAGCGCAGGACCCCAGGCCCGAGCATCGGAGTGATGCGGCAGGCCCGACCTTCCGCTTTTCAGGCGGAGCGATCACCCTGTTCCGCTCAACGGGCACGAGGTCAGGAGGTGGTGGACGGCTGTCGCCGTGCGCTCGTGGTGGTCGACGTTGTCGTCAGCGTTGTCGTCACACTTCCCCCACTACTTACTGAGGGCCTCCAGCGCCGCCTTTCGGTCATCGACATGGAAGACGTCCTGGCTCCACTTGCCCGGCCAGCAGGCGAGGATCTCTCCTCCTCGGGTCGCAAGCAGAGCCCGCTTCGTCGCTACATCCTTGGCGTACCGCACGGTGCCTCCCTTGATGAGGATGAGCGGCACGTTATTAGATGCCCAGGGGAAGGAGTCCTGCTCGCTGGTCTTGCGCATTCCAACGATCTCCACGAGATCACTCCCATACAAACGACTTGGCGTAGCAGGAACGTAAAACCCACTCCCGGCCACGCCCTCTTACGCTTCATAACGCCAAAAAGGTAGCAATGATCAATACTCACCGCTCAGGATTTCCATCGCCTGGAGCACATCCGTAACGACGTGGTCTGCCTCGTGCTCCTGGCCGGACCACGTCTCCCGGTTGAGCCAGACCGTGCGAAGGCCTGCGGCCCGTCCCCCTCCGATGTCGGTAACTGGGTTGTCACCGACCATCCATCCCCCGTCGGCCAGCACCGCGCCACAGCGCTTGGCCGCGACCTCGAACAGACCGATGTCGGGCTTACGGATGCCTTCGATCCCTGAGAGCGCGTAGGCGTCGACGGCCTTGGCCAAGCCCGTCCGCTGGATCTTGCCGAGCTGGTTGTCCGCGGTGCCGTTGGTGACAATCGCCACCTTCCAGCCGGACGCGCGGAGTCGAGACAGGCCGTCCATCACCTCGGGTCGACAGTGGACAAGGTACGGCATGCGCTGACGGTAGCGGCTCCACAGTTCATCGACCGGCTCGGGCAAGGTGAAGCGGTCGCGGACCTTGGCGAAGAAGACCTCACGGTGCGGGCAGCCGGCCCGATCGAGAGCGAGCAGCCAATCAATGGCTCCATGCTCAAGGCCATGCTCGGCGGCGAACTTCCCAGCCCACACCTGGAACGCTTCATCCAGGCTGATGAGGGTGTTGTCCAAGTCGAAGAGCGCCAGTCGTTGCACGACGACACCCTACGCAGGACCGTCGCCACAAGCTTGAGTGCCTGTTTACAAACGGGAGCCCGTCATGCCGTAGAGGACTCCTCACCTGGTCACGTGGTAGATGCGGGTCAGTGGCGTGTGCTCGTGGAAAACAGTGTTGCTGTATCCCACTGCTGTACAGACCCCCTGGTCGACCTCCGCACGGTGGCAAGCGGCACCTACAGCGGCGCCGGCAGCGGAACCATCCGCTTCTCAATACGCGCCGTAGGAGTGGCCTCGTATGTAGTGCCTTACTAGCGCCACTAATCAGGGCTACCCTTTGAACAACACTAGCGATCTCTCCGGGATCATCGAGAATCGGAGTTCTAAGCATGGCGGAAAACGACCAGCCGGGCGGTACTCACTCTCAGGAAACTCTTAAGTCAGCAGAGGAGGTCGTAGTGGAACAGCCAGCACACCCCGGCCGTGATGCGCGTGAAGAGGTAATTTACCTCCGCCAGCATCTAGGTGATGCGTTCATAGATTGGCTGTTGGCCGATCCAAGCGAAGACCTATCTCAGCAGCAGGCCGAGGTAGCGGTGACCATTGCCGATTTACTAAGAAAGCGACTGGCAGACCAGCCCGACCTTCCCGCTAACCTGGCGGCCTCTACTTTGGCATTCTACGTTCCTGCGTGGGGCACGACTTCAATTAACCACTTCCGGAAATATGCAGCCCAATCAGAGCTGCCGAGCCGTTCCAGCTCTGGCGATCCCCTGCTTGACGCCATCGTGGATCTTGCCGTAGAGAGTTACGGTGAGCTTCTGCTTCCCTATCATGACGTTTGGTCACCTTCGGCACACCTGACGTCTCCCGTTAGCAAGAAGGTGATCACGGCAGTACGCAATGAAGGGATATTTCCATTGGGGGCCAACGAATTTGATATGGAGGCTGTAGCGATCGGCACCTCTGATGGCATCGCGAGAGATTTCCAAGCTGCGTCTTATGGCTCCAACCTTGTTTTCGCTGGATGGGAGCTTTCAAAGCTTCGGGCAGGTGTACCCACTCTAGACGAACTAATCGAAAAACTGCCCGATGTGCTAGTCCAAGCCCGGTCGCTATTTAGTGGTAATCGAACTTTAGTCACAGCGGTGACCTCGTTCACAGGGATACGACTGCCAGAAGGTGTCGAAATCTCAGGACCTTGGGGGCTTATTAGGCCAGCACGGATAGAGGATCATCCGACGTCTTTGGAGCGGATGCTAAAGCATCGGACAATGACCACGGATGAGAGAGGCGAGCAGGTCGAGATCACGGATGCCGGTGACGTCATCTTCGAAGCAACTATCGGAATGACAATGCAGGTGAAGCACGACATGAATCAGATTCATATGGAAACTTCAACGGCCGAGAATTTTGCGGATTTGATCGATCGAACACGCCTTGCCTTCGCTCTCGCAGTTAAACGCGAGACTCGCCCCATTTTGATCTCAACCTGGAGCAGGTTTATCACACCACTGTTCAATGGAGGCTACTCCTACAACGATCCTCAACATATGGCCTCCCGGCACCCGACCGCGCTATCAGCTGAGGAAGTCGCGTCATGGAGTGATTGGATTAAAATCGTGATGGCATCCGATATGAGCCATCTGAACCTTGCTATGACACGAACACTTCGCGCCCTCACTGAGAGACGTGACCCCTCAGATATGCTCATTGACTCAGTGATCGCATGGGAATCGCTCTTCGGTGCCACCAGTGAAAGCGTGTTGAGGGTATCGGCTTCGCTGGCAAAATTGTTACACCCGGCGGGAGAAAAACGAGATCAGGCTCGCACTCGATACAGCAAAATCTACGCGTTGCGGAGCAATATCGTTCACGGAAACAATTTTAAATCCACCCCTCAACAAATTCATGAAGACGGGCAGGCAGCAGCAGATATCGCTCTTGAAGCCATCGGCGCATTATTGGCCAGGCGACGCGACATCCTGACGATGAACAGTGCCGATCGAAGTTTGAAGATTATTCTGGAAGACGCTGAATCCGTTGTATTAGATGAAGCGGAAAAGCTTCGCGACGGCACTAGCCAAGTGTGATGGAAAGCCTCCATCTGAAGCGTTAGATTCCGTGTCCGAGCAGAAGTGGGCTCGAACTGTCGACTTCCCACTCTCAGGCGGAGCAGCCTTCCTGGGCGGCCAGCCCGGGGCTTGGTCAGAGGGTGTGGGCGTTGCCGCGGGTGTGCCAGAGTGTAGGGATGTTGCTGTCACCTCAGCCACGGTCATCCGGTGGCAAGGCTCGACGAAGGAGAGCCGCGGCAGTCGATCGCCCAAACCTCCCACGGTGAGTACCGGAATCAGCGATCGTCACGGTCTGAGCTACCGCTCCTTAAAAGGATCATGAAAGATTTAATCTCGCTATAGAGATAGACAGCACAGAGTGACTCAATATACAATCACGCACTTCCGACCCAACGGGTCGAACACCACCTTACAAATTCAACAGATCTGCACTCTAATTTCCTGGGGTTCGATTGAAGATTTTCATTAGCTGGTCGGGGCAGCTCAGTAAGCATGTGGCCGAGGCTCTTCGTGATTGGCTTCCATCTGTTATCCAGGCGGTCATCCCATATGTTTCTTCAGAGGATATCGACAAAGGTGCACGATGGAGTGCAGACATTTCCAAGGAGCTCAGTGAGTCAAACTTTGGAATATTGTGCGTCACAAGTCAAAACATAAAAGCGCCTTGGCTTAACTTCGAAGCAGGCGCCCTATCAAAATCCTTCGAAAAGAGTAACGTATCTCCATTTCTGTTCAGAATCGAACGTAGCGACGTCACTGGACCACTTCTCCAGTTTCAGTCCACAATATACGAGCGAAATGATGTACTGAAGCTCGTAAGGAGCATCAACGATGAATGTGAGGTCTCACTTGACCTTAAACGCCTAGAGCAGATATTCGATGTCTGGTGGCCGAAGCTGGAAGAGGCACTCGATGAATTGAAGGACACATCCAGCGTTTCTGTCGGAGTTAAGCGGTCTTCCGAAGAAATGATCCACGAAGTCCTAGAGCTCGTGCGGGCGCAACAAAAAACGTTGACCTCGCCTGAAGAGCTTTTCCCTCCAGAATATCTGGCCTGGGTAATGAATCAGTACGCACACAGGGCCAACATAGATCTACTTGAAGATCTAATCGCCACCGTTCACCGGCTTCGCCGGCTTCTTGGCGATATGCCAGAAGAAACACAACAGCTCAAAGATTTCTTTAGGTTGTGTGAGCAATTTGATGTAATCGCCAGAGAATTAACGCATCCCCTATCCGGAAAAGGGCGACGTATCGTGCGTCGATCGATGCAGGCACGTCCACAAGTGAAAATGGGCGAGGTACAGGAGGGGTAATTAGCGCTGCGCCCTTTAATGTCCTCTCAAAACGTCCGTTATGCTACGAAACTCGACATCTGTCAAATCTGCTGGGTACAGAATTATCCTTAGCTCTTTTGTGACTATACGCTCACGCGAAGCAGCAAGAAAAGACAATATGATTAGTCGCACCAGGTCGACATGTGAAAGCCTCCCCGAAATACGAGCCAGCCCTGAACCTACTACGGGTATCGACACTATGTCCTGTTGAGCTACATCTCGCACAACTATCCATAACTTGGATAGGCTAAGCCACAGGCCTTCAACAGATGCTTGCACCACACCGGAATTATCCATTCTAGCATAAGCGCTACAGAAATAGCGTCGACCACTGTCTCCGATTACCGCTACAGTCCCCATCTCATAACGACGCCTTTTTCCTACAGGCTTACCCTGCCGGGGCTCAATAGTGAGTACCGGCATTCCCTGTAGAGCCTTTTCTAGATCTTTATTGAGTCGAACTAAGTCGTTCTGATATTCACGGAGCAAGAGTTGCCCCTGAATGGAACCCGGTTTGATAATAGCGGGAATTTCAGTATCAAAGATATCGTTCATTCCGATTACAAGATGACCTTCTTGCTCGAAAAGATCGCCTACCACTAAGGTGACTGTGGTTCCAGGAACCGGGAAATGCTTCTGATACGTAGATCGGGGCCATACTCGTACTGAAGAACCGAGAGCAGATATTCCGAAGATAAACGTCAGATAAGCCCAACCCTGTGCCTCAAATATGTCAGGGAAGAGGGCATCCAGCAGCCCTGCAATACCCGCAAAAATGCCAAGCAACAATAGAAAGACGCTGGCCCAAGCTCGAGTTAGGTTCCATGAAATGAAGGATAAACTTTTCCTCACCGCGACCACACGAGCATTCTAGATTGGGGCTCGCCAGAATGCTAGCTGTTCTTTTTTGACCCAGCAGGAGCGGGAATCAATCATTGTTTGGCGAGCTGGGATATCAGATGAATGCAACGTCCTAGATCCGAGAAGATATCTGCTGCGTCTCTTCTTCGATCACTCATGCTGTTGGCAGCGGGGGCGGTGCTGGCCGCGACCGGCCGAAGAGCCGCAGCGCGGCCAGCGACCGCCTACGCGCGGCGAGACGCCGTAGGCGGATCGCCTTTAAAAGCGAACAGATAAGTTACGTTCGATCTTGGATCCGGCGCCCCTCAGGTCATCTGAACTGCAGGTTCGGCGCTGGCCCAGACGCGTTCGAAGCTGTCGAGGTAGGTCGTCGCGGTGCTGTCGCTCTCGGTGTGTGTCAGGTAGATGACGGGTGCCTCGGGAGCCCGGGTGCCGTAGGCGTGCAGGTTGACCAGCAGTTCGTCGTCTGCTCGGTAGATGGAGTTGTAGAGGACGGTGCGGTGGAGTCGGATCTCGGCTCCGTCGAGGGCTTGCAGCGGCCGGTAGAGGGTGAGGGCGTTCTTGACGCGGGCGGCCATGACGTCGCCGCCGGTGCCTTCCTCGTCTCCGCGGGTTGTCACATGAGGGCTGTTGGGATCGCCGAGCAGGATGCGTACCCTTACCCCGGCGGTTGCTCGTTCGGTGAGGATGCGGAGCAGTCCGGCGTCTTCGGCGAGAAAGAGTCCGCTGTAGACGAGGATGCCGATCTCTGTGCGTGCGGAGTCGAAGAAGGTGCGCCAGGTGTCGGCCGGCACGCTCCATCGGTGTGGGTAGACGGCTTTGATCTCGTTGGAGAGTCCTCGGCGTTGGCGCATGGTTTCGGGCCATAGGTCGTCTTCGTTGACGTGGAGGAGGTCGGCGACCGCCAGGCGGTGGCGGGGGTGGGGGATGCGGCCGTTCAGCCAGCGGCCGACGGTCTTGGGGTCGACGGTCAGGTGGGTGGCGACGTCGAGGGGGTGCAGTCGTGCCCGGATGAGGGCATGGCGGAGGTTCTCGTTCATGGGGTTCCCTTCCGTGACACGGTCGCTGCCTGCGACGCTAACACAAGACGTCCCTAGACGTCCCTTAGTTGCGGTGTCGGAGAAGAACCCTCGAAGACGAAGCTCATCGGCACAGAGCCAGACACCCAGGCTCTGCCCTTCACGTCGATGGGAGCTTGAGTTCATGACCACCGCACGAGAGCGACAGCGCGCATACCAGCAAGACCTTCTCACCGCCCTGGACGGCGAACTCAGAGCGCGGGAGATCACCACCGTCCTGATCGTGGACGGCAGTGGGAATCCCTGCCTGGAGGTCCTCGACCGGCACTTCCGCACGCGGCGCGTGTACGTGCAGACGGCATTCCACTGGTTCTACTGGGGCGACCGGCATGAGGAGCGCATCTCGTCGCTGCATCTGCTGAAGGCCGCCGAGCGGATCGTCGAGGCCGCAGGCGAGGGCTGGCGTGAGGGGGAGCAGGGAACGCTCAGCGTCGACCTGAGCAGGGTCGCAGACGCCTACCGCCGCTGATCCGATGATTCCCGAGACGAGCAACTGGCTGACCGGCGGGCGGGTTCATCGCCGGCTCGCCGACCGTATTCGCGCCCAGATCAGCGCAGGTGAGTACCCGCCGGGCAGTGTGCTGCCCTCTGAGTCCGCGCTGGCCGCGTACTACCGACTGGCCCGCTCCACTGTCCGGCGGGGCCTGGCCGTCCTGGCGGACGAGGGGCTGATCATCACGTTGCCTGGTAGGGGACGCGTGGTCAACGGCCCCGAAGGGGAGATCAACACGGCCTACCGATATCAGGCGATCGCCAACGAGCTGCGCACGCAGATCGGGACAGGGGTGCTCGCGGCCGGCGCCAAGCTGCCGAGCGAGTTAGCACTGTGCAAGCAGTATGGGGCATCGCGCAACACGGTCCGTCAGGCTCTCGACGAACTGAAATGCGAGGGACTGATCGTGACCCGGCATGGCAAGGGCCATTTCGTGCAAGCTGTGCGGGATTGAGACGTCCTAGGACGTCTCGTTTCGAACTCTGGATCCACCTCGGGGACCGGCGTCTATCGTGAACCGTATGGGACAAGCTGAGTGGGCACGTGACCTGGCCAAACACCTGCTGGAGAAGCCGTTGCCGCGCCGGTGGGCGCACACCCAGGGAGTGGCCGCGCGGGCCGAAACACTGGCACCGATCCTCGGGGAGGAAGCCGATCTGCTGACCGCCTCGGCCTGGCTGCACGACATCGGCTACTCACCCGAGCTGGTTGACACCGGCTTCCACCCGCTGGACGGTGCCCGCTACCTACGCGACGTGCACCAGGCCGATGGCCAGCTGGCCCGGCTGGTCGCACATCACTCGTGTGCGGTCTACGAGGCGACTGAGCGAGGTCTGCTGGAGGTGCTGAACGAGGAGTTCGATCGGGAACGTCCGGAGCTGGTGAAGGCGCTGACCTACTGCGACATGACCACCAGCCCGGATGGCCTCGTCCTGGATGTCGATGCTCGTCTGGCGGAGATCCATTCTCGGTACGGCTCCGAGCACCTGGTCAGCCGGTCCATCACCAACGCGACCCCGTGCATCACCTCGGCCGTGCGCGCGGTCCAGGCCGCGCTAACCGATGTACGGTCCGGCGGTACCGGCTAGATAGTGGCCAATGCGCAGCCGCATCGACCGATCCATGGTCAGTGACTCGACCTGATTGCGGGGCACCCACCGCACTTCACGAGACTCAGCGCTCGGGGTCGGCTCGCCGCTGATCGGTCGGCCACACAGCACGATGGAGAACTCCTGGCGGGCCTCGCCGTTGGAGGTGTAGAGGATGACGTGCCTGGGGTCGGTGTAGGTGCCGACCAGGCCGGTGATCTCACAGGTGATGCCGGTCTCCTCCAGCGTCTCCCGGATCGCTGCCTGGGGCAGGGACTCACCGAGGTCGATCGCGCCACCGGGGACGGCCCAGTTGTCGTTGTCGGTGCGGTGAATCATCAGGATGTCCCCGGCATCGTTGACGACCACGACGTTCACCGAAGGGACGAGGCTGTTGGGCTCGGGCGCTGAGGGGTCGTCGTAGAAGTCCAGCCGGCGGGCCATGCTCAGGACTCTACCGGGACGGCCCTGTTCCAGACCGCCTCGAAGCTCTCGGCGTAGGTCGTCACCATCCCGCCCCCGGTGACCTTGCGCAGGTGCATGACCGGAGCGTCGTAGGCGTGCCTGCCGTAGACGTGGGTGTTGACGAGAAGCTGGTCGTCCCCGCGGTAGATGGAGTTGTAGAGAATGGTGTCGTGCAGGCGGACCTCCACACCGTCGAGCTGCCGCAGTGACCGGTAGAGGAAGAGCGCCGTCCTGATCTGGGCGGCCATGCCGTCGTTGACGCCCTCGTCCGCGCCGCGCTGGGCGACCTCCGCGCAGTCGGGGTCTCCGAGCAGGATCCGTACCCGTACGCCCGCCTCCGCCTTCTCGGCGAACAGCCGCATGATGCCGGTGTCCTGGGCGATGAAGATGCCGCTGTAGACCAGTACGCCGATCTCCTGCTGGGCCGCCGAGAACAGACGTCCCCAGGTGTCCTTGGGGACGGCCCAGCGATGCGGGTAGACGGCGACGATCTCGCTTTCGGAGACGGCGGCGGTCTGCTGGGGTGTCAGTGCCCCTGGCCAGAGGTACGCCTCCTCCATGCCGAGGAACCTGGCGACCGCGAACCGGTGCTTCCGGTACGGTACGCGGCCCTGGGTGATCCACCGCTCCACCGTCTTGGCGTCGACCTGAACGGCTTCGGCCAGTACGTCGATCGTGGTGCCGTGTTCGAGGAGAGCCACCCGCAACCGCTCGTTCGCCATCTCACCTGCCCGTAAGAGGGGACGTCCAGGGACCTGGCAATCGTAGACCGGACGTCCTGAACATGTCCCATCCTGTAGTGATCTCGTCCCGCCTCTCCGGCGCATTCTCGGTATCGCAAGGCACCACGACAGCGACCGAGAGGAGAGACAACAGTGATCAACTACACCTGGTCGATCGACGAGGCCCCCGCCTGCGAGTGCGGCGCGGCCCTGGAGGAGGGGCAGATCCGCTGCCGCAAGTGCCGGGCGCGGGACCGCTGGACACGGCGCCGCGAGGGTAGGCGCGGCATCACTGGGCGGCGCGGGGAGACCCGGCGGCCGGCCAACCGTCCGCGCGGCGTCGCCGAGGCGGGGGTGAGCTGGACGTGACCGCGATTCCGCTGATCATCGGCCTCGTGATCGGGGCCGTCGTGCTCGTCGGCTATGTGCTCGTCCTGGTCGGGATGCGCCAGGACGACCGGCGGATGAGCCTGGGCGACATCCCTCCGAGCCGCGCGGCGGGCCTGGCCCGGCGGGTCACCGGCTGCCACGTCCGGGGATGACCGCGCTACTCCCGGTCGGCCAACGTCGACTCGACCCGGGCGAGCCGCTCCGACAGATCTCGCAGCGTGGCTTGGATCTGGGCCAGCTCGCCTGAAGAAGGCGGGGCCGGCACTCCGTCCTCCCGAACGAAGACGCCCTTGCCCTGCTGGCCGATGACCAGCCCTTCACTTCGTAGAACCCCGACAGCGAGCTTCACCACGCTCAGTGAGGCGTCGTAGGTGCTCGCCAGTCGCGCCGTGGAGGGCAGTGGATCGCCGGGCGCGAGGGAACCGCGCCGGATCTGGTCGCGCAGGTCGTCGGCGATCTGCAGGTAGCCGGGTCGCCCGGTGTTCTTGACCATCCGTCCTTCTTCTGTCGCCTGTGCCCCTTAGTTCAGCACAAAGACGCGACCAAGCCAACTACGAGACCATTGACAACCATGCCAACTAGGTTAACTATGTTGCTCGAAACGAAAGAAGGAGGCCCACCCATGCGCACCATCCCGATCCCCGTCGACACCCACCGGCTCCGCTTCACCTGCGTCAAGGCCGCCCGTCCGCGCATCGTCGACCAGGACACCGGCAAGATCAAGACCGACAAGGACGGCAACAAGGTCTACGAATCCGTCCTGCTCGCCGAGGACGAGTTCGGCCGGATCGAACTGGTCAAGGTCGGAACCTCCGGAGAACCACCGATCGCTCCCGGCCAAGACGTCGTGCCGACCGCCATGGTCGGCTACGTCTGGGAGATCCCGAGCAACGGCTCCTCCCGCTGGGGCATCAGCTACAAGGCCGCCTCGATCGTCCCCGTCTCCGGTGTGCCACAGGGAGGCGACCTTGCCTGACTCCCTGCGGCTACTGCTCATCGCCCTGTTCTGCGCGGCGATCGTCCTCTACGCCTGGCGACACTTCCACCACCGCTCTTTCTGGCTGGTGGCCGGCTACCCGCTCACCGCGATCAGCATCCGGGCAAGCTGGCGCAAGGTCGCCCTCGGCTGCGGCCTGACCAAGAAGCGAGCACGCTGGTGGTTCACCCTCACCCCCGGCTCGATCGTGTCCACCGGCACCGTGAAAGTACGACGGCGCTTCCGCCGGGTCGCTGTCGACACCAAACCCTGGATGTGGCTACCCCGCCCGACCCGGCACGGCTGGCGGGTCACACTCCGCCTGCTGGAGGGGCAGATCCCGGACGACTACAGCCAGGCCGCGGAACGCCTCGCGCACTCCTGGCGGGTGCATGCCGTCCGGGTCTCCTCCCCTCGCCCCGGACAGGTCGTCCTGGCCGCAACCATGCACGACCCCCTCGTCCGAGTCGATCGGCTTCCGCCATCCGACGAACTTCTCAAGGTGACCGTGGGTCGCCTGGAGACAGGTAAGCCGTGGGTCATCGACTTCCGCACCGTCCCGCACTGGTTGAACGCCGGGGCGACGCAGTCCGGTAAGTCGAACCTCGCCAATGCCCTGATCGTCGGGCTGGCTCCGCAACCGGTCGCGCTGGTCGGCTTCGACCTCAAGGGCGGCGTGGAGTTCACCCCATACAGCCCTCGTCTGTCGGCGCTGGCCACCACCCGCGCCGAGTCGGTCGGTCTACTCGATGACCTGGTGGCGCTGATGCTGGACCGGATGGGCCTGTGCCGTACGGCAGGAGCCCGCAACCTCTGGCAACTCCCTGCGGCGGTGCGGCCGGTACCGGTCGTGGTCCTGGTCGACGAACTGGCCGAGCTGTACCTGATGGCCGACAAGAGCGAGAAAGACGAGATCGCCCGCACCTCCACTGCGCTGCTCCGCGTGGCCCAGCTCGGACGGGCCTTCGGCATCTACCTGTTCTGCTGCGGCCAGCGGATCGGCTCCGACCTCGGTCCCGGCGTCACCGCGCTGCGCGCCCAGTGCTCGGGACGGATCTGCCACCGCGTCAACGACCCCGAAACCGCGACCATGACCCTCGGCGACCTCGACCCCGCCGCCCTGGTCTCCGCCCGTGCCATCGCCGCCGAGACACCCGGTGTCGCGATCGTCGCCTCCCAGGACGGCCAGTGGTACCGCGCCCGCTCCTTCCACGTCTCCGAGCGAGCCGCCGAACACGCGGCCCGGATGTACGCCGACCTGGCCCCCTCCTGGGACGAAATCACCACGTGCGCCCACACGACCGAGATGAACACCTCCGACCTGGACGAACTCCTCAACGCCTGAAAGGGGGAACACGATGCGACGCCTTGCCTGCTGGCTGCTCGACTCCGGGCCGGTCCTGGTCCTGGCCGCCATCGCGGGTGCCGGATCGTTCACCCACATCCGCGACACCGCCACCGAGCACGGACAGTCCGGCTGGATGGCCTGGGCCATCGCCATATGCGTCGACCTCACCTGTGTCATGGCCGCTCGCGAACGCCAGCGCGACAAGAAAACCGGACGCCTCTCAGACGGCTGGATCTCCTGGCCAACCCTCGTCCTGGTCGCCGGGATCCTCCTGTCCCTGGCCGCCAACCTCAACCAGGCCGACCCCACCGCCTGGGGCTGGATCACCGCCGCGACCCCGGCCGGCGCCTTCCTCGTCGCGGTCTCCATGCTGGAGCGCCGCACCTCGGCTCCGTCCTCCATCCCGCAGGTCGTCCCCGAACAGGTCCCCACGCCTGTCCCGATCGTCGAGATCGAACAGGACGGCCCGTCCTCAGAGCTCCTCGACTACGCCCGCCGCGTGGCCGAGGAATACCAGACCGCGCAGGGCAGGCCGATCAGCCGCGACACCCTGCGCACCCGTCTGGGCGTATCCCACCAACTGGCCTCCGACCTGCTGCGCACCCTGCGCACAGCCACGGAAGCCCCATGAAAGGAGAAGCGTCCGTGTCCACCGACATCGAGCGTCGTACCGCCTTCATCTGCGGCCTGCGGGACCTGGCCACCTTCATGGAGACCAACCCCGCCGTCCCCGTCCCGACCGACCCGACGATCATCACCTACTACCCCGAGCAGGGCACCGACACCGGCCTGCGCGCCGAGGTCGACCGGATCGCCGCCCTGTGCGGCACGAAGGTCGACCCGCGTCTGTTGCCGCATGGCCTCTACACGGTCGCCCGCTGCTTTGGACCGATCCACTTCGAAGTGACGGCAATCCTTGAAGCCGCCCGAGACGGTGCTACCGGTGAACCGCCTCATGGGTTCTGATCCGCCCGACGAGCGGGTGACTGCGGCTGAGATCCCGCCCAAGCGGTGGCGGTGTTGCCACTGCGGCGGTACCGGACTCGACAGCCTCGGCATCACCTGTGAATCCTGCGACGGCCTCGGCTTCTGCTGAGACGTCGGCGCCCCCGGCCTGGCTGTACATCCGCCAAGACGCCTGCCAGGTCGGGGGCCATCCCCTCTCACCCAACGAGTGAAAGGAGGCCTCCATCTTGCCTGCATCCACAGCCAACGCGCACGCGATCACGGGCATGATCGCCCGCCTGCACGACCCGAACTACTCCCGATGGGCCGCCCAGATCCGCGCCACGGGCGGCTGCCGCCAGCCGATCCACCTGAGGGGCCGCGTCGACCACCTCGACCGGGCCACCGGCGAACTGCTGCACCGCTACAGCACTCGCACCGAACCCGACGGCGTCCTGCGCGTTCCGTGCAAGACCCGCCGCGCGTCCCGCTGCCCAGCCTGCGCCGAGGTCTACCGAGCCGACACCTACCAACTCATCCGTGCGGGCCTGGCCGGAGGGAAGGGCGTCCCCGACACCGTCACCGCTCACCCCTGCCTGTTCGTCACCCTCACCGCCCCCTCCTTCGGTGCCGTTCATACCCGTCGTGAGAAGAACGGCAAGACCCTGCCCTGCCACGCCCGCCGCGATGCGGCCACCTGCCCACACGGGAACGTCTTGTCCTGCACCGCCCGGCACGGCTCCGACGAGGCATGCCTGGGCGAACCGCTGTGTGCCGACTGCTACGACCACGCCGGAAGCGTGCTGTTCAACGCCCTCGCCCCGCAGCTCTGGCGGTACTTCACCGATGCCCTGCGCCGCCGTGTCGCCAAATCCTCAGGCCTGACCTTGCGGGAACTACGCCAACAGCTCACGATCTCCTTCGCCAAGGTCGCCGAGTACCAGCGCCGCGGCGTCGTCCACTTCCACGCCGTCATCCGCCTCGACGGCTCGGAGGGTCCCACCTCGCCGCCTCCGGCCTGGGCGACAGCCGACCTGCTGGCCGACGCCGTACGGTATGCCGCCTCGGCCGTGTCCGTAACCGTCCCTGCCATCGCCGACGAACCTTCCCGTGTGCTGCGCTGGGGCACCCAGGTCGACACTCGGCCGATCACCATGAACGGCGAACTCTCCGACCAGGCCGTGGCCGGTTACATCGCCAAGTACGCGACCAAGGCCGCCGAATGCGTCGGCACCCTGGATCGGCGCATCAACCCCCTCGACGACCTGACAGCCTTCAACCTCCGCGAACACCCCCGCCGCCTCATCGCCGAATGCCTACGCCTCGGCGCCCTCGACGAACTGGCTGACCTGCGACTGATCCAGTGGGCACACATGCTGGGCTTCCGCGGCCACTTCTCCACCCGCTCCCGCCACTACTCCACCACCATGGGCGCCATCCGAGACGAACGCCGCGACCATGTCCGCGCTGAAGAGGTCACCACCGGTCGCCTGCCACTCTTCGACGAGGACACCGTCCTCGTGATCACTAACTGGGAGTACGCGGGCAAGGGCTTCTCCGTCGGTGACGCACTTCTGGTAAGCGCCCTTACCGGTACATCGCCTCCTTGGGGGCCGCATGACCCGCGATGACAGCCTCTGGGGCGTGGCCGAAGCCTCGCGCTTCCTCCGGGTGCCCGTCGCCACGCTCTACCAGTGGCGCCACCTCGGCACCGGCCCGGAGAGTCACAAGGTCGGCCGTCACGTCCGTTACCTGCCCGAAGACGTCGTGGCCTGGGTGCGGAGGCAGCCATGACCGTCTACGACCGCTGGCACAAGATGGTGAAGCAGCCCGACGGCACCACCAAGAAGGTCCGCAGCTCCGAGTACGGCATCGGCGACCGGTGGCAGGTGCGCTGGCGCGACGAGTCCGGAAGCCAGCGCAAGAGGAACTTCGCCAAGAAGGCCGGTCAGGACGCGAACACCTGCGCGGAGGCGTTCGACGCGCAGATCACGAACGAGCTGAACCGCGGAACCTACATCGACCCGAACGCGGGAAAGATCACGGTCAGGGAGTACGGCGAGAACTGGCTGGAGGCCCAGACCTTCGACCGGTCGTCGTACGAGCTGGTGGAGATCCGTCTGCGACTCCACGTCTATCCCACCCTCGGGGACAGAGAGCTACGGGCGCTGCGTCCCAGTCTCCTTCAGGCGTGGTTACGCGGCCTTCAAAAGAAGCTCGCACCGAACTATGTCCGGACCGTCTTCGCTCACCTCTCCGCGCTCCTGAACGCCGCCGTGGACGACGGAGTGATCGCCAAGAATCCCTGTCACGCGGGATCGGTGAAGCCTCCGAAAGCGGAGTCCAAGAAGATCACGCCGTGGTCGGTGGAGCAGGTGAAGACCGTGGCCGGCGCTGTCACACGACGCTATGAGGTCATGGTCCAGACGGCCGCCGCGCTCGGGCTGCGCCAAGGAGAGGCGTTCGGCCTGGCCATCGATGACATCGACCTGGCGGCCGGAGTCGTTCACATCCGGCGGCAGGTCAAGATACTGAACGGTCGTCAGGCGCTCTTCGCTCTCCCGAAAGGCGGGAAGGTCCGTGACGTTCCCCTGCCGGAGAGCCTTGCCCTGCGTCTCTCCGATCACCAGGTGACCTTCCCGCCGGTCGAGATCATCTTGCCCTGGCGGGCACCGGAAGGGCCGCCGCACTCGGCGGTGCTGATCTTCACGACCAGGCTGCACAGCCTGATCAACCGGACCGAGTTCAACCGCTTCGTCTGGAAGCCGACCTTGATCAAGGCGGGTATCCCGGCGACCCGCGAGAACGGCTTCCACATGCTTCGCCACCACTTCGCCTCGGTGCTCCTGGAGCGGGGTGTGTCCATCAAGGCCGTGGCCGACTTCCTCGGGCACGCGGACCCCGGTTTCACCCTGCGGACCTACACACACTTGATGCCCTCCAGCGAGGACCGCATGAGGCAGGTCATCGAAGATGTGTGGGCGACGGGCCGAAATGCCCTGGACATGCCCTAAGAACCCCACCCGACGAGATCGTCACAGGTCAGGGACCCCCAGCGCAGAGCATCGAAATTCGATCCATCATGGCGGCTGACCTGCGACGACATCCTAGAAGGATTCTGAACTGAGTTTTTAGACAGCGTCCTACTCGATCACCTCGTGGAGGAATCTGATCGTTTCAACGGCGGCTACAACGCCGGTGGAGATGGCCAGCATCAGGGCACCTGGCACCAGATATAGGTAGGCAAGGATGCCAGTGATCACCCCGACGGCCACGCCGATGGTGATGACAACGAGTGCGCGCAGTCCGATCAGGCCAGCGGGCGGGGTGCGATCAGTCATCAAAGTCTCCAGTGATGAGAATGTTTGTCACTGAGGCTTAAGTGGCGGAAGGCGGTCTGAGCCCACGGCCCCGCCGTACCAAGGCGCTATGAAAAATTTTGGGCCGGCGCGTGGGGTAAGGCGGAGGGGCCGACTTAGGACTCAAAGAGTCCGGTCCCTCGTCGTCGTGCGGGTGATCGCCGACTGAGCTGATCTTGCCCGCGCGTTCCACGATCAGAAATCGAGTCATGGCCGAACAATTCTCCCCGCACCCGCTGTTGGTGGGCTACAACGACTTCCTGCCGAACCGGCTGGTGAGTGCTTCGAATCCGGAGGATGACGTCTCAGAGCACGAGCGGCGTCTGGCAGCGGACACCGAGTTGCTCCAGAGGTTGGAGGTCGTGAACTTCAGTGGTGAGCCCTACAGGGTGTTCGAGGAAGATCTCGTCAGGTACGCGGTCCGGAGATACCAGCAGTTGCTCAGTACGGGCCAGGTCTTCCAGATGTGCCAGAAACGCAGGATCGGTCTGCCACGGCAGAAGGTCTCTGCTCACGATCGGGAAGACATCGCCGAGGACACGGTTGCCCGCGCCTTGCCCGGCTTCCGGAAAACGCTGATGTCAGGTGCGTGGCGGCGTGGCGGCGGTGCGTCATTGAGCGACTTCTTCGTCGGCTTCGCGATGATGCACTTCGCGAACGCCTACCGAGCATGGCTTCGACGTCAGAGCCCTGACGATTTGGCCTATCTGGACGCGTATGAGGACTTGGAACACGCGAGGCTCGCTTCGCCACAGCCGAGCCCTGAGACGATCGTTACCCAGCGTTTGACGATCATGGAAGGGCTTCGTGATCTACCTGCTCCGCTTGCTGCTGCGTTGGCGCTGTCGGAGGACGGTTACTCCCATAGCGAGATTGCGGAGGCCACGACGACCACGAGCCGGTCGGTGGAAGGCATGCTGCACCGGCATCGGGCAAAGCTGAAGGCCGATCGCGAGAAGGAAGGGCGCTGATAATGAAGCTGATCGTTGAGGGGACCAAGCTGACGGAAGGCGCGGTCGAGGATGTGGCCCGCCTGGTCGAGGAGTCGTCGCTGGGCACGGTCGAGGCCCGCCAGCTCCGCGATCTGGCCGATCTAGCCACCGCCGACCGGGTCTTGGCTCGCGCCTACTTCATCCAGACAGATGAGGGCGCCGCCTGGTGGCGTACAAACCAACGCGACCCTGATGCTTTGCGGGAAGCAGCCGCTGTCCTGGTCGACGGCGACGAAGAAGAGCATTTGATCGCGGTCCGCCTACTGCGCTTGGCCTGCCACCTTCAACCCCCGCATTCAGAGCAGTCTGCCGCCGACGAGACCGTTGAACAGGCCTCGTCCGAAGTTGGGCCAGTCGAGGACAGAGCCATAGTGAAACGGAGCTCTGCTGAGGCACAGCCATTCGCGGACTTCTATCACGAGAACATGCCCGCTCTGAAGCGCTTGCTCGAAGCGCACCTGGACGCCGACGAAGTTCACACCAGCCTCCGTGAGGCAGTCGTCGCCGCGTTCGACCGCTGGGATGAAGGCCTTTGCTACGTTGTCAATCCTGAGAGATGGATCCTTGGTCATGCTCGGAGCGGTAGCGGCAAGCATGTCACGATGTCGAATCTCGTCCTCGTTTGCAGAGACCACAATGACGCACTCAGCATTCACGAGAGCAAAGAATCCGACACGGACATGTACATCCAGGGCCTACTGATGTCGCTTGCGCGACTGGACACAGAGGTCATCATGAGAACCGCAGAGCGGATGTTAGAACTCGCGCATGTACGGGCTTGGGCGCATACCTGCATGGCAGACGAAGCCGAGCTCAGACATACCCTTATCGGGAAGGTCCGCGACTATGTCCATTTAACCGAGTTGCTGATCGGTGACGTGGCTTCGGCCACCGAAGTTGTCGCCGCAGCATTTAACCGTGTCCGCAAGACATGGGATGAGGACCTAAGCCTTGCCACCTGCGAAACCACGTTCAGGCAAGCATTGGTGAACCAATCACGGGCAGCACTACGCCTTGTGATGATCCGACAAGACGACATGCTGACCGTGTCGTTGCGCCGTACATCCTTATCTAACCGTCTCCTTCTGTCTCTAAGGAGGCCGCACGCCCCGTCTCCACTGCATCAGCTGACCACACGAGAGAGAGAAGCTCTGGTCCTGCGTTACTACACGGGGACTAACATCCAACAGACTGCCGACGCGATGGGAATCAGCACCCACACCGTTGAAGAACACCTGGAGCGAGCACGCCGCAGGGTTTTGGGCAAATGTTACTCAACTAATTACACCGCTCCGTCGACGAGCGAAGAGCCATCGCCAGAGCGGCAGCTATGCTCACACTCCGGCGCCATCTCAGCGAAGCCTACTAAGTAGTCGCTGCCCCAGGAAGCGCTACTGGAGCAGCACTAAGTACAGGATTAAGGGCGACACTAAGGGGACTAAAGAATAACAGCAAGTGGTTAAGGAAGACGAAACCCCAAACTGGCTGCTAACCATGCATAAGGTCCGCCTTCTTTGCAAAGGGCTCAGCTAACCGGTCAATTGATCGGTTAGCTGGATCCTCCACTTGAGTAGCCAGTCAAGTGGAATCGACGACAGGCTCACTAGTACTAGATTCTCTTGACTATCGGGCTCTTCGAGCAGCTCATCCTGCATCGGGTATCCCTCTACCCCTTAGTTCAGCTACCTCATGACAGCGGCCGCGTTCTATACGGCTGTCTTCGATTTCGACCCCACCGAAGATCACGTCGTGGTCGGCGGAACAGGTGAAGACCGTCGCTGGTGCCGTCGCACGACGCTACGAGGTCATGGTCCAGGCGGCTGCGACGCTCGGGCTCCGTCAAGGTGAGGCGTTCGGTCTGGCCGTCGACTTCGTCTGGAAGCCGACCCTGATCAAGGCGGACATCCCGACGACCCACGAAAACGGCTTCCACATGCTCCGCCATCACTTCGCCTCGGTGCTCCTGGAGCGGGGTGTGTCCATCAAGGCCGTGGCGGACTTCCTCGGACACGCAGACCCTGGTTTCACCCTGCGGACCTACACGCACCTGATGCCCTCCAGCGAGGACCGCATGAGGCAGGTCATCGAAGACGTGTGGGCGACAGGCCAAAGTGCCCTGGATGTGCCCTGAGAGGGACTCGCGACGAGATCACCGCAGGTCAGAAGCCTGACAGTTCAGAACATCGAGATGTGCACGTGGTCGATGTGGTTGGCGGTGTTGCCGCCTCGGTTGGACATCATCTTCCAGCCGGCGCCGGTGCGGACGTCGTAGTACTTCTGCTGCCAGATGATGTACATGACCCCGTACTTGTTGCCGTTGTCGATGGCCCACTGGGCGAGGCGGTTGCCGCGCTCCAGGGCATCGGGGGTGGGGACGCGGCCACCGGTGCTCATCATGAAGTCGCAGGCCCGGCCGGTGCCGTGGTCTCCCGGGTCGCCGGGACGCAGGCAGCCGTAGCCGTAGGGCATGGGGAAGGTCTGCAGCACGACGTTGCGCATGGTGACCGTGCGGGGGGTCAGGCCGCCGTTGCCCGAGGGGGTCTGGAAGCCGTACTTGGCCAGCAGTCCCTCGATCCTGACCCGCTGCCGCTTGAGGTCGGCGATGTCCTTCTTGAGCGCGACGATCTTCGCGTCGGCGGTCTTCTCCGCGGTCTTGGCCTTCTTGATGAGGCTCTTGACCCGGTTGAGCTGGGTGGCGCGGCGGCTGGCCAGGTAGGACATGGTGGCGGCCTGGCTGAGGGCCATGCTGGGGTCGCCCTGGAAGCTCAGCAGGCTGCCGTCGTCCAGGGCGCCGCCCATGTAGGCGGTCTGGGCGAAGCGCACGATGTCGGCTTCGGCGGCCACCAGGGCGCGCTTGAGGCCTCTGGCGTTGACGGTGGCCTTGCTGGCCTGGACCCGGGTCTCCTCCAGGCTCTGCACCTGGCCGCGGTAGTTCTTGTTGATCTCGGCCGCCTCCTGGGTCAGCCTCTTGAGCTCGGCCTCCGGGTTCGGCCTGACCGCGCGGAGCGGGGCCGCCCCCGCCACGGCCGGTGACAGGAGCAGCACCGCGAGCAGGGCGGCCAGGATCGCTGAGCGAGTCGGTCTCACGCTTCGCTCACCTCCGGCGCCCCCCTCATGGACGGAGCGAAACTATAGAAGACGATCTTGAAGCTCGCCACCGGAACGGAGGAACTCGCGCACCATTGACGAACCATCTGCCCATTTAGGGTGATTTGAGTAAACATTTCCTGACGTGTCACTGGTTTAACCCTGATGAATCCTCGCACAGGGCGCCCCACCTCGCCCATCCGACAGAGACTCCGGCGGAGACTTCTGTCACCCTTGCCATCAGCGACAGAACATGATTCGGTCTCAAGCAGCGGTGGGGCTTGTGGCGCCCTTCCCTGCGGATGACACTATCCAAGCAAGCATTCGCTCAAATTGTGACTCTGGCCCGCCCACCAGGAGGCAACACATCATGCGCCAGCACGACACGCTCTTCATCGGGGGCGACTGGGTGGCCCCCGCCGGGACCGGCACCATCGACGTCATCTCCCCGCACACCGAGGAGGTCGTCGGCCGGGTCCCCGACGGCACCGCCGCCGACATGGACCGGGCGGTGGCCGCCGCCCGCCAGGCGTTCGACCACGGCCCGTGGCCCCGGATGACGATGCCCGAGCGCGCCGCCGTCCTGTCCAGGCTGGCCGAGCTCTACGCGGCCCGCCAGGACGAGATGGCCGAGATCATCACGCTGGAGATGGGCTCCCCGATCACCTTCTCCCAGATGGCCCAGGCCCCGCAGCCGCTCGGCATGCTCCAGTACTACGCCGAGCTCGGCAAGACCTTCCCCGTCGAGGAGGAGCGCCCGGGCACGTTCGGCTCCGTGACCGTACGCCGCGAGCCGGTCGGCGTGGTGGCCGCCGTGGTCCCGTGGAACGTCCCGCAGTTCGTCATCATGATCAAGCTGGCCCCCGCCCTCCTCGCGGGCTGCACGATCGTGGTCAAGCCCGCGCCGGAGACCCCGCTCGACGCCTACCCGCTGGCCGAGATGGTCAAGGAGGCCGGCATCCCCGACGGCGTCGTCAACATCGTCGCCGCCGGACGCGAGGCGGGCGAGCACCTGGTCTCCCACCCGGGCGTGGACAAGGTCGCCTTCACCGGCTCCACCGCCGCCGGGCGCCGCATCGCGGCGATCTGCGGCGAGCAGCTCAAGCGCTGCACGCTCGAACTGGGCGGCAAGTCCGCGGCGATCATCCTGGACGACTGCGACCTGCCCTCCGCGATGGGCTTCCTGTCGATCGCCTCGCTGATGAACAACGGCCAGGCCTGCATCGCCCAGACCCGCATCCTGGCCTCGCGCAACCGCTACGACGAGGTCGTGGACGCGGTCTCGGCGATGGTGCGGGGCATGCCGGTCGGCGACCCGTCCGACCCGGCGACCGGTATCGGCCCGCTGGTCGCCAAGCGGCAGCAGGAGCGGGTGGAGGGCTACATCAAGATCGGCATCGACGAGGGGGCCAAGGCCGTCGTCGGCGGCCTCGACCGCCCCCACGACCGCGGCTGGTACGTGGCCCCGACCGTCTTCGCCGGAGCGACCAACGAGATGCGCATCGCCCGTGAGGAGATCTTCGGCCCGGTCCTGGCGGTGATCCCGTATGAGGACGAGGCCGACGCGATCCGGATCGCCAACGACAGCGACTACGGCCTGGCCGGGACGGTGTGGACCGCCGACACCGAGCACGGCATGGACGTCGCCCGCCAGGTGCGCGCCGGCACCTACGGCGTCAACCTCTACATGGTCGAGACCAGCTCGCCCTTCGGCGGTTTCAAGAGCAGCGGCCTCGGTCGCGAGCTGGGCCCCGAGGGACTGTCGTCCTTCCTGGAGTACAAGTCGATCGCCCGCCTGGGCTGATCCGGAGCCTTCGAGGGGCGCCCGTAAGCCGTACGGGCACCCCCGCCGGACGTACGGCCCAGCACGCCCCCGCGACGCTGGGCAACCGCCTGACCGTCCCACGGCCCGTCGAACGACGGTCCGTGTCCCCGGACCAGTCACGGCGGATTTCGCACGTCCACCATGGGTAGACGTGCCTTATCTCCCGTTGGTTCGCGAAACCACCAGCAGAGTTTGCCTGGCGATCTCGAACTCCTCGTCCGTGGGGATCACCGCGACCCGCACACCGTCCCCGTCAGGGGAGATGATCGTGCCGCCCCGCACGTTGCGCGCCGGGTCCACGGTGATGCCGAGCGCCCCGAGACCGGCCAGCGACCGCTCCCTGACCAGCGCGGAGTTCTCCCCCACCCCTCCGGTGAAGGCGATGACGTCGACGGTGCCGAGGACCGCGTAGTAGGCGCCGACGTACTTGCGGAGCCGGTGGCAGTAGACCGACACGGCCAGCTCGGCGTCCGGGTCGCCCTCGCTCACCCGCTCCGCCACCGCGCGCATGTCGTTGTCACCGCAGAGACCGAGCATCCCGCTGCGGCGGTTGAGCAGCACGTCGATCTCGTCGAGGGACATGCCTCCGGCACGCGCCAGATAGAGGACGACCGCCGGGTCCAGGTCGCCGCTGCGAGTGCCCATGACGAGGCCCTCCAGCGGGGTCATGCCCATGGACGTGTCCACGCACCGCCCCGCGGACACCGCCGAGGCGCTGGCCCCGTTGCCGAGATGCAGGACGATCACGTTGGCCTCCGGCCGGTCCGCGAGGAGCGCGGCCTGGCGGGAGACGTACGCGTGTGAGGTGCCATGGAAGCCGTAGCGCCGCACGCCCAGCCGCTCGGCCACCACCCGGTCGATCGCGTACGTCGAGGCGGCCGGGGGGATCGTCGCGTGGAAGGCGGTGTCGAAGACGGCCACCTGCGGCAGATCGGGGCGGAGCCGCCGCGCCACCTCGATGCCCATCAGGTTGGCGGGGTTGTGCAGGGGGGCGAGCGGGATGAGCTCCTCGATCTTCCTGACCACCTCGTCGGTGATCAGTGTGGGCTCGGCGAAGGTCGTGCCGCCGTGCACCACCCGGTGCCCGATCGCGACGAGCTCGGGAGAGTCGAGTCCCAGCCCTTCGGCGGCGAGCAGGTCGGCGACCACCTTCAGGGCCGCCCGGTGGTCGGGCACCGGGGAGCCGAGCTCGCCGATCCGCTCCACCACTCCCGAGGCCAGGTGCTCGGCACCGCTCAGCAGCCGGTACTTCACCGAGGACGACCCGGAGTTGAGGACCAGCACCCGGCTCACAGCTTGACCTCCTGTGCCTGGATGGCGGTGATGGCGACGGTGCTCACGATGTCGTCGACCAGGGCGCCGCGTGACAGGTCGTTGACCGGCCGGCGCAGTCCCTGCAGAACCGGCCCGACCGCGACGGCCCCGGCCGAGCGCTGCACCGCCTTGTAGGTGTTGTTGCCGGTGTTCAGGTCCGGGAAGATCAGCACGGTCGCCCGGCCCGCGACCCGCGACCCGGGCAGCTTGGCCGCGGCGACGCGGGCGTCCACCGCCGCGTCGTACTGGATGGGCCCCTCGACCAGCAGGTCCGGCGCGCGCTCGGCGACCAGGGCGGTGGCGGCGCGGACCTTGTCGACGTCGGCGCCGCTGCCCGACTCGCCGGTGGAGTAGGACAGCATCGCGACCCTCGGCTCGACGCCGAAGCGCTCCGCCGTACGGGCCGAGGAGATCGCGATGTCGGCGAGTTGCTCGGCGTCCGGGTCGGGGTTGATCGCGCAGTCGCCGTAGACGAGCACCCGGTCGGCCAGGCACATGAAGAACACCGAGGAGACGATCGAGGTGCCGGGGACCGTCCTGATGATCTGGAAGGCGGGCAGGATCGTCGCGGCCGTGGTGTGCGCGGCCCCGGAGACCATGCCGTGCACGAGGCCCCGGTACAGCATCATCGTGCCGAAGAAGTTGACGTCGGCGACCACGTCCATGGCCCGCTCGAAGGTGACGCCCTTGTGCGCCCGCAACCCGGCGTACTCCTGGGCGAACGACTCGCGCAGCGGCGAGGTCAGCGGATCGACGACGGTCACGCCCGACGGGTCGAGGCCGAGGTCGGCGATCCGCCGCCGTACCACGTCCTCCCTGCCCAGCAGGGTGATGTCGACGATGCCGCGCCGCAGCAGGATGTCCGCCGCCCGCAGGATGCGGTCCTCCTCGCCCTCGGGCAGCACGATGTGCCGCCGGTCGGCCCGCGCCCGCTCCAGCAGGGTGTGCTCGAACATCATCGGGGTGACCCGCTTCGAGCGGGTCAGCTCGATCCGGTCGGCCAGGGCGGCGGCGTCCACGTGGGCGTCGAAGTGGCCCAGCGCCGTCTCGATCTTGCGGGGGTTGTCCGCGGTGAGCCGCCCCTCCAGGCCCGCCAGGATGGTCGCCACCTCGAAACTGCCCCCGTCGGCCGCCAGCACCGGCATGCTGGGCGCCAGGCGGGCTGTGAGCGCCCGTACGGCCGCCGTGGGCCGCTCCCCCACGGTGAGCACGACCCCGGCCGGTCTCACCGCACCGGCCGCCTCGGCGGCCAGCGAGACCAGCAGCAGGTCCGCGCGGTCGCCCGGTGCGATCACCAGCGCGCCGTCGGCCAGGTGCTCCAGGAACACCGGGAGCGTCGCACCGCCGAACACGAACCCGAACACGTCGCGGAGCAGGCTGTCCTCGTCGCCCTGGATCAGCTCCGCCTCCACCGCCCGCATGACCTGCCCGACGGTCGGCGCCGACAGCGACGGCCGCTCGGGGATGGCGTAGCAGGGGACCGGGAGCTCACAGTCGACGACCGTGCCCTCGGGCACCCGGTTGGCGATCACCGCGAGCACGGTGCAGCCCAGGTCGGAGAAGACCTGGTAGCCGGTGCGCATCTCGGCCGCGATCTCCTCGGCGGCGTCGCCGTGCGCGCCCACCACCACGATCACCGGGGCGCCGAACTCGGCGGCCAGGCGGGCGTTGAAACCCAGCTCGCGCGGCAGGTCGTCGGTGTCGAAGTAGCTGCCGAGCACCAGCAGCGCGTCACACTCCCGCTCCAGCGTGTGGAAGCGGGCGACCAACCGGCCGACGAGCTCCTCGACGCCCCGCTCCGCGTAGATCTCCGCGGCCTCCTCGGCGCTCACCCCCGTCACCGCGGCGGCGGGGCGGTACCTGCTCCTGAGCAGCTCCAGGATGCGGTCCTCGCCGTCCCCGGTGATCGGCCGGAACACCCCCGTGCGGCCGGCCCTCCGGGTGAGCAGCTCCATCAGGCCGAGCTCGACGATCTGCCTGCCGTCTCCCCGCCCGAGACCCGCCACATAGATGCTCCGCATGCGCCCCATCCCCCGCTGTAACCGATCCTCAAAAGGAGTAAACACCCTCCGGCGGACCGAAACGGGCGACGGCCCATCCACCGATGCGGCGGACCAGTTCCGGGGTGGCCGCCGACTCCGCGTGGCCGTACCCGGGCTCGACCCACAGCTCCTTCGGCTCGCTCGCGTACCCGTAGATCTGGTACGCGTGGTCGAGGGGGAAGAACGGGTCCGCGTCCCCGTGCACGACGAGCAGCGGCGCCGGTGAGATCTTCGCGGCCGCCGCGTACGGCGCCAGCGGCAACGGGTCCCACACGCCCTTCATGATCCGGGTGTTCTTGCCCAGCCGGGTGAACAGTCGCCCGACCGGCCTCTCGATCGCCCAGTGCACCTGGCGCATCGGCCGGGTCCCCCGGTAGTACCACCGCGCCGGCGCGCTCACCGACACCACCGCGTCCACCCCGCCGAGCACCCCCGCGTGCCGCAGGGCCACCGCCCCGCCCAGGGAGAACCCGACGGTCACCACCTTGCGGTAGCCGATCGCCCGCGCGTGCCGCACCGCCGCGTCCAGGTCGAGGATCTCCAGGTCGCCCACCGTCGACAGTCCCCCCGAGCGGCCGTGCCCCCGGAAGTCGAACGCCACCACCCCGCCGAACCCGCTGAGCACGTGGGCGATGCGGCGGGTGGCGCGTTCCCTGTGCGATCCGGTGAAGCCGTGGGCCAGCACGATCCCGAGGTCGGCCGCCCCGCGCGGCGGGGTGTGCGCGGCATCGATCCGCAGATTGTCCCGGGTCATGAGCATCACGGGGAACGACGGTGCGTAGGGCATGGATCCGAGCTTAGGGATCGCCCGTCCCGACCGACCTCATCCGGCGCGAGCAGGGGGCTCGGAGCGTGAATTGCCGCACTTCATCTGTCAGAGGCGTGAGAGCGATTGTCCGGATCAACTAAAATGGGGGAGCCGCAGGTTCCGCGGCCGCCTCCACGATCACAGAGTGAGACTCCATCATGCCTTTGAACAGCCGCGACGACCTGCGGAACATCGCGATCATCGCGCACGTCGACCACGGCAAGACCACTCTCGTGGATGCCATGCTCTGGCAGTCGGGCGCATTCCGCGTCAACCAGGACGTGGACGACCGTGTCATGGACTCCAACGACCTCGAGCGCGAGAAGGGCATCACCATTCTCGCGAAGAACACCGCGGTCAAGCACGGCGGTATGACGCTCAACATCATCGACACCCCCGGCCACGCCGACTTCGGCGGCGAGGTCGAGCGGGGTCTGTCCATGGTCGACGGCGTGGTGCTGCTGGTCGACGCCTCCGAGGGCCCGCTGCCGCAGACCCGGTTCGTGCTGCGCAAGGCGTTCGCCGCCAAGATGCCGGTCATCCTGTGCATCAACAAGGTCGACCGCCCCGACGCCCGGATCAAGGAGGTCGTGGACGAGGTCTACGAGCTCTTCATCGACCTGGACGCCACCGAGGAGCAGATCGACTTCCCGATCGTCTACGCCTCGGCCAAGGCCGGCCGCGCCTCGCTCAACCGTCCCGAGGACGCCGCCATGCCGGACTCCGAGGACCTGGAGCCGCTGTTCGAGGTGATCAAGGACACCATCCCGGCGCCGACGTACGACCCGACGGCCCCGCTGCAGGCGCACGTCACCAACCTCGACGCCTCCTCCTACCTGGGCAGGATCGCGCTCTGCCGCGTCCACCAGGGCACCATCAGGAAGGGCCAGCAGGTCGCCTGGTGCCGCACCGACGGCACCATCCAGCGAGTGAAGATCACCGAGCTGCTGATGACCGACGCGCTGGAGCGCAAGCCCGCCGAGGAGGCGGGTCCCGGTGACATCATCGCGATCGCCGGCATCCCGGACATCATGATCGGCGAGACCCTCGCCGACCCCGACGACCCGCGCCCGCTGCCCCTCATCACGGTCGACGAGCCCGCGATCTCCATGACCATCGGCACCAACACCTCGCCGCTGGTCGGCAGGGTCAAGGGTTCCAAGGTCACCGCCCGCATGGTCAAGGACCGGCTGGACAAGGAGCTCGTCGGCAACGTGTCGCTGCGCGTCCTGCCGACCGACCGCCCCGACGCCTGGGAGGTGCAGGGCCGCGGCGAGCTGGCGCTGGCCATCCTGGTCGAGCAGATGCGCCGCGAGGGCTACGAGCTGACCGTCGGCAAGCCGCAGGTCGTCACCAAGCTCATCGACGGCAAGGTCCACGAGCCGGTCGAGCGGGTGACCATCGACTGCCCGGAGGAGTACCTCGGGGCGATCACCCAGCTGCTGGCCGTCCGCAAGGGCCGCATGGAGCACATGACCAACCACGGCACCGGCTGGATCCGGATGGAGTTCGTGGTCCCGGCCCGCGGCCTGATCGGCTTCCGCACCGAGTTCCTGACCGAGACCCGCGGCACCGGCATCGTGAACCACGTGTTCGAGAACTACGAGCCGTGGTTCGGTGAGCTGCGCACCCGCAACAACGGCTCGCTGGTGGCCGACCGGCCGGGCCCGGTGACCCCGTTCGCCATGCTGAACCTGCAGGAGCGCGGCGTGCTGTTCGTCCAGCCGACCACCGAGGTCTACGAGGGCATGATCGTCGGTGAGAACTCGCGCTCCGACGACATGGATGTGAACATCACCAAGGAGAAGAAGCTCACCAACATGCGCTCCTCGACGAGCGACACGACGGAGACGCTGATCCCGCCGCGCCAGCTCTCGCTGGAGCAGGCGCTGGAGTTCATCCGCGAGGACGAGTGCGTGGAGATCACGCCGGAGAACGTGCGCATCCGCAAGGTCGTCCTCGACGCCTCGACCCGCGCCAGGACCACCGCCCGCGCCAAGCGCGCCAACTGATCGCCACCGGCCCTGCCCGGCCCGCGTCACCACGCGGGCCGGGCCTGGTCGGGGCCTGCGGCACCGTCACCCGCCGCCCTCCCGGTCCGGTGACAGCGGGAGTGCGGCGCCGAGTTGCCGGCGGCTGTGGACGCCCAGCTTGTGGTAGGCCCTCCCCAGCAGGTTGGTCACGGTACGCACCGAGACGCCGAGGTTCGCAGCTATGGCGGAGTCGCTGAGCCCCGCCGCCGCCAGCTCGCACATCTCCCGCTCCCTGCTGGTCAGGACCGTAGAGCCCGCGAAGGACGGGGGCCACAGGGGACGGTGGCCGTCACAGCGTTCGACGAGGTCGTCGAGGCGCCGTCGCGCCGCGTGGCCGCCGCCGGGCGCCGCACTCGCGGCCTCCAGGGCCAGTCCCAGATAGCCGAGCTCGGCGAACCGGTCGGCGATGCCGCGCAGCACCGCACCGTCGCGCGCGGTCAGCGCCTCGGCGTGGTCGGCGAAGAGTTCGAAGAGCGGGCTGTCGCAGGCGCCCGCGGCCTCCCGAAGGCGGGCCGCGGCCCTGGACGACGGGCGGAGACGGACGTGGTAGTAGGCGCACTCGACCCCGGTGGTGAGCCGCGAGTCGCGTAGGTAGCGGTCGGCGAGCCGGTTGGCGAGATCGGCGGCGTGGGCCGGCCTGCCGGAGTGGGCGAGCAACCGGATCCGGCTGAACTCCAGCCTGTCGCGCAGTCCCAGATCGCCGGGTATCAGCTCGCGGAGCCGGTCCAGCTCCTGGAAGGCCTCCTGCGAGCGTCCGAGGGCGGCGACGCACACGGCGTACTCGCAGCCGATGAAGACCCGCATCGGAAACGGTACGTGCTCGTCGACCAGCGCTCGCGCCTCCCGCAACGGGGCGAGCGCCCGCCGCGGCGAGCCCGCCCACAGCTGGCAGTGACCCCGCACGTGCCCGACGATGGCGACTTCCGACGGCTCCGCGCGTCGTACGGCCTCCTCGTAGTAGGTGTCGACGAGGAGAAGCGCCTCGCGGAGCCGACCCGCCAGGACGAGCGCGTGAACGTGGCAGGCCGCGGCCGAGCCCCGCATGGCGGGCCACCGCGCCGGCAGTCTCAGCGGCCCCCGGTCGAAGTCCTCCGCCGCCCGCGCCGGCCTGCCGCGGAAGGTGAGCCGGTAGGCCCGCAGGACCGTGGCGGCATCGGCGACCAACGGGTTCAACGGGCCGCGATCGGGGGTCGTGGGCGGCCCGGTCTCGGATGTGGTCCCGGCGAGGGGCGCCGCGGTTCCGGCGAGCGGGGTGGGCTCGGTCGCCGGGGTGGCTCTGGTGAAGAGCGCGAGTCCGAGTTCGGCCACGCGGAGGTCGGCGGATCGTTCCGTGCCCGGATGGCGTGCCATCGTCTGGTGCGCGTCGTCGGGCCGGCTGAGCCCCCAGAACAGGTTCAGCGAGCGCAGCGCCACCGTCTCGGCGGTGCCTCCCCCGTGGTCGGCCAGCAGGCGCTCGCCGTCCGCCGCCCGTCCCTGGGCGATCAGCGCCTGGCCCCGGAGGACCGCGCCCGGCGCGCCGGGGACGTGACGGGCGAGACTCTCGGCGAGCACGGGGTCGCCCGAGGCGAGCGCACGCCCACCCGCCACCAGCGCCTGTGACGCCGGGACGTCGAGGTCGGCCTCCAGCCGCCAGAGCACCGCCGCCGGGTCGCCGGGGTCGGGCACACCCGCCTCGCCCGCGGCGGCCACCAGCTCCCGGTATCTCTGCCTTCGCCGCAGGGGTCCGATCCCGGCGAGCAGGGCCTGCCGGTGAAGCGGATGGGACATGGTGACCTCGTCCGCTCCCCCGCGTGGGGTGAGGGTGATGACGGCCCGATGCGCCAGTTCCCCGACGATCGCGGGTCCGACCAGGTGCTCGGCCGTCGCCCGGAGGAGGGACCCCGTCAGGGCGACGTATTCCAGCGCCCTCGTCTCCCCCGCACCGAGCGTGGCGAGGTCGGCCGCGACGAGCTCGTGCAGGCGGGGGTGGCCGCCGGGAGACCCGCGCCAGGACCAGACCTCGCGCGATCGCGCGAGGTCCCCGGTTTCGAGGCCGATGCCGACGACGCGCTGGAGCAGCAGCGGGTTCCCGCGGGTGATCCGCCACAGCACGTCGGCGGTGAGCCCGTCGACCGGCCCTTCCAGGACGTCGGCGAGCAGGTGGAGGACGACGGCACGGGAGAGGTTCGCCACGGGCAGCACGACCAGCGGTCCCCTGCCGCACACCCGGGCGAGGGGGCCGTCGAGAGGCGCCCCGGAGCGCGCGGTGAGAAGCAGCGTGACGCCCCCGGTCCTGACGAGGTCGCCCACGACGGCGGCCGAGGCCGCGTCGAGCTGGTCGACGTCGTCGATGCCGAGCACGATCCGCCGAGCCGGAGCGTCACCGTGAACGCCGCCTCCGGTGCCCTCCGGAACACCGTCCCGAACGCCACCCTCGGCCCTGTCCGGGGCCGCGTCGTGAACGCCCCCGGGGACACCCCTCAAAGTCCCGTCGCGAACCCCGGCCAGCAGGCCGGAAACGACGGAAAGCCCGGAAGAGGAACCGGTGGAACCACCGGAGACGCGCAGGGCGGCGATCCCCACCCCGGAGATGTCCCGGGTGGCCTCGGTCGCGGCGCCCCGGATGATCAGGGTGCCCGCCGCGGCGGACAGATCGAGGACGAGGTCCGCGAGGCGGGTCTTGCCCACCCCCGGCTCACCGGTGAGAAGCACCCCCGATCCCGGCGGCATCGCCAGCGCCGCGAGGATCTCGCGTACCTCCCTCTCCCTGCCGGCCGTGGGCCATACTCCGCCGGCGACGGGTCCAAGGGCGTCGATGGCTCCGGAATCGTCGATCATGACCTCCGGATGTCCGGGCTTACTTCCGTCTGGCCGTTTCCCCGCCGATCGGCCCCCGCACCGGTTCATCGCCGATCGCCGTTCTCCGCACCGGCTCCAGGCGCCGGTGAGTTGGATTATTCATGGCCGTGCATGAATTCCAAGCGGTTCCTGACCATAATGGGTAAAGGTCGATTCCTGATGAACTTCCGGTGTCAAGGAGGGTCAGGTGCGCCCGTACGGCGACGCGACGGAGGCGATGCCCCACGACGGACGCGGCGTCGGCGGCCACCGCCCCGCCTGGCCCTTCGTCGGGCGGGCGGCCGAGATCCGGGCCGCCGTGGCCCGGCTCGGACGGCAGGGCGAACCGGGCGTGCTGCTTGTCGGCGAGACCGGAGTCGGCAAGTCCCGGCTGTTGGACCCGATCATGCTCGGCTGCCGTGACGAGGGCATGCACGTCGTCGTGACGGCCGGGGCCGAGGTGTCGAGCGGCCTGCCGTTCGCGACGATGGCGGCCCTGCTGCCCGAACAGGTTCACCGGAACACGGCGAACGTCTTCGCCGCCGCCGCCGACGTGCTGTGCGAGGTCGCGGGCGGCCGCACGTGCGTCGTGGTCATCGACGACGTGCATCACCTCGACGAGGTGTCCGTCACCCTGGTCCAGCATCTGGCCGCCACCGCGGGAGCGCGCGTCCTCGCCACGGCAAGGACCGGCTTCACCGGCGCGCCGGCCGTCGCGGCGCTGCTGCGCCGTCCCTTCGTCCAGACGTCGGCGGTGGAACCGCTGGACCGCGCGACGGTCGGCGCCCTGCTCGGCGCGGCGCTGGACGGGCCGGTCGACGGGCTGACCGTCGACCGGCTGTGGCGCGTCACACGAGGCAACCCACTGTTCCTTCGCCATCTCGTGGAGGCCTGCCTGACCTCGGGAACCTTGCGCCGAGTCAGCGAGATGTGGCGCTGGAAGGGCCGGATACCGTCCCAGCACGGGCTGCGCGACCTGGTCGCGGGCCTGCTCGGCAGCCTCAGCGGTGACGAGGCCCGCGCGCTGTCGTACGTGGCGCACGCCGAACCGGTGTCGCTCGACGTGATCGAGGCGCTCGTGGACACGTCCGTACTGATGGAGCTGGAACGGCGCGCACTGATCGCGGTCGAGCGGATACGTCGTGATCTCGTGGTCCGGCTGGGACATCCGCTGTACGGCGAGACCATCCGGGCCCGAGCCGGCGAGGACGAGCGCCGGGGCCTCTACCGCACGCTCGCCCGCGCGGTGCCCCACGGCCGAGCGGCCGCGGGCCAGGCGCGGCTGCGCGCGGTGACCTGGCGGCTGGCCGCGGGCGACCCGGTGCCCGGCGACCAGGTGGTGGGCGCCGCCTCCGACGCGCTGGTCCGCTGTGACGCCCCGCTGGCCGAACGGCTGGCACGCCACGCCGGCACCACCGCGGGCACGGATGTGCTGGCGCGGGCCCTGGTCGCCCAGGACAAGGCGACCGAGGCGGAGTACCTGCTGGGCAGGCGCATGTCCGGCGGGACCGGTTCGCCGAACGAACTCGCCAAGCTGGCGGCGTTACGCGCGCTCAACCTGTTCTGGAACCTGCGCTGCCCCATCGAGGCGGCGGAGGTCGTCCGGCAGACCCGGGCCGCGGGTCCACTGGACGGGGAGGCCGCCGCCGAGCTCGCCGTCGCCGAGCTGGCGCTGATCGCCTTCGGCGACGGCGCGACGGGGCTCGTCTCCGATCTGGCCCCGGGCGACCTGGCCAGGCTGTCCGCCGGAGTGCGGGACAGCGTGATCGCGAGCGTCTGCGATCCGCTCCAGGCGTACCTGAACATCTACCTCGGCCGGCCCTCGCAGGTGGCCGACGGCTACGCGGCCGGGCGGCTGGGCGCGCCCCGAGTGTGGAGCGCGATGGGCGCCGCCACGGCGGCCTGCCACGTGCAGGCCCTCGCCTTGGCGGGCCGGCTCGACGAGGCGTTCGCCGTGGCCCGCTCCGGCTACCGGGCGGCCGTCGAGCGGGAGGCCTCGGCCGAGGCCGCGCTGCTCACCTTCGAGCTGGGCATCTGCGAGGTGTGGGCGGGACGACCGAACCGGGCGCTACCCCACTTCCGGGAGGCGTGCACGCTCCTCGACCGCCATGTGCCCTTTCCGATCCAGGTCTACGTCTTCGCCGAGCACGCCGCCTGCCTGGCCGCCGTGGGCCGGTTCGACGAGAGTCGCCGGACACTGGAGGAGATCACTCGCCGGCTGCCCGCCACGTCGAACCTGCACAGCCACCTGGACCTGGCGAGACTCCGCGTCGACGCCCTGGCCGACGGGAAACGGGCGAGCATCGGGAGCGGCGGAGAACCGGATACCGGGGCGGGCCGGGCAGAGGTCGCGGAGGCCGGGGCCTCGCTGGGCATGCGTTACCGGTCGGCGGGATGGTTCACCAAGGCGGTCGAGGCGCTCTACCTCTCGGTGCGGCTGCGCCCCGCGCACGCCGTCGCGGAGGTCCTGCACGAGGTCGTCGCCCGCTGCGACAGCGAGCTGTTCAGGCTGTTCGACCGGCACGGCCGAGCCGCCGTCGCCGGTGACGTCGACGACCTGGTCTCGGTGGCGGACGAACTGGCGGAGCGAGGGTACAACAGCCTGGCCAGGGAGGCCCTGTCGACCGCGACCGACGTCGCCGCCCGGCGGGGCGCGGGACGCCTGGTGGCCCGGTTACGGATTCAGGGGCGTGACCTGGCCCGGCTGTGCGAGGGGTACGGGCCGCCGTGGGCGGTGCGGGCCGAGCCGCAGGCCGCGCTGAGCGAGCGTGAGCGCGAGACGTGCGAGCTCGCGGCGGGCGGCATGACCAACGACGCCATCGCCGAGCACCTCGGCCTGTCCAGGCGGACGGTCGCCAACCACCTGCAACGCGCCTACGGCAAGCTCGGCGCCCGGGGACGTGAGGACCTGCCGCAGGCCCTCGGCCTGCCCCGCCCCGTCCCACCGGTGGGCCCGACCTGGCTCACGCCGTACCCGCACGGCGAGGTGACCGGCCGGGGCCGGCTCTCCTGACAGGACCGGCGGCAGCGGCCCTGACAGAGGAGGCCGGGGCGGGTGCCGTGACGGAACCCGCCCCGGCCTGCGCGGCGGGACCGGGCGGGTCAGCCTAGCGGGGCGGGGGACTCCGCGTCGGGGACCAGCAGGCGCGCATGGCCCCCGCCGTCCGCGGGAACGGCCCAGACATCAGAGTGCCGCGCGTCCCTCGTCACGCCGTACATCACCGTCCGGTCGTCGAGCCAGGCGGGCTGGTCGTCGACGGCGCGCGTCTCGGCCAGCGGGATCTCGGACATGGTCGCCAGTTCCAGGACGGCAGGCCGCCACGTCCCGTCCGGCTGGGGTTTCTTGAACGCCAGCCGGGTACCGTCCGGCGACAGCGAGGGACACTCCACGTTCTGGCGGAGGGTCCGCACCCGCCGCGCCGCGAAGTCGCCCTCGACGAGGTACGTCCGGCCGCCGGTCGACATGGTGGCGTAGAAGCGGTTGTCGTCCGCGGCGAACGTGACGCCCCAGAAATTCACGTCGGCGGCCTCGTACGGGCGGCCGTCACGGGTGACGGCGAAGGTCTCCAGGGTTCCGGCCACGTCCCCGGTACGGGTGTCGAGGATTCCCGAGCGGGTGGAGAACGCACCGGCGTCGTTGTAGGAGTCGCCCTGGACGAACACGGTCCACGACACCATTCGCCCGCTCGCCGACACTCTGGCGCGGCTGGGCACCCCGGCGAACGGGCTGGACCAGGTCTGCCGCAGGCGCCTGTCGAACAGCACGGTCTCGTAGGAGCCCGGCGCGTCCACTTCCTCGCGCAGGCAGACGCCGGTGCCGCCCGCCGCGTACGCGCGGACACAGGCCAGGGCCAGGACGTCGCGCCGGCCCCGGCCCGCGACGACGAGCCTGCCGTGCTCCGGCCCGTCGGCGGTGCTGCGCACCAGCACGCCGGGCCCGACCGGCAGGCCGGTGCCGGGCGGGGCGGTGGGCGAGGCGGTGAACGGTGTCGCCGGCGTGTCCGGCCGCGCGGCGCCGGACAGCAGCGCGAACCCGACCGCCACCGCCACCAGGACGGCGGTGGCCAGGATCGCGCCGACGACGCGGACCCTCATCGCAGCCACCGCCCGCACAGCGGGAGCGCGAGCGCGACGGCCCCCGCGGCGGCCCAGCAGGCCGGGGCCGGTCCCCACACCTGCCACGCCACGCCGAAGGCCGCCGAGGAGACCAGGTAGGCCAGCGCCTGCCCGGTCTGCACGACCGCCATTCCGCTGGTCCGCCACCGTTCGGGTATGACAGGCCCGGCGCACGCCATCAATACCCCGTCCGTCGCGGCGTAGAAGGTTCCGTAGAGCAGCAGGACCAACGGGATGGACCCGCCTCCCGTCGCGAGCAGCACGTACACACCGAGCAGGGCCGCGCATCCGGCCATCACCGTCGTACCGCGGCCCGCCCGGTCGGCGAGCCAGCCCATCGGCGTCGCCAGCAGCAGGTAGGCCAGGTTCGTCCCCACCGCCAGCAGGGGAAACCACATGATCGACAGATCCTCGCGGCGCTGCAGGATCAGATAGACGAACCCGTCGCCGATCGTGACCAGGCCGAGGAGCACGGCGGCCGACCAGACCTGCCGCATTCCCGGGGCCCGGAGCGACTCCCACGGTGAGGTCCGGGCCCGCCGCTCAGCGGGCGGAGCCGGCTCGCGCCGGTCCCGGACGAACAGCGCCAGCAGCAGCACGCCGAGGGTCGCGGCGCAGAAGCTCGCCACGAACACCGCCGGGAACGCCTGGCCGGAGCCCGCCAGGGCCAGCACCCCGAGCGCGGCCAGCGGCCCGAGAAAAGCCCCCACCGCGTCCATCGTGCGGTGGATACCGAAGGCCCGCCCCAGCATGGGTTCCGGAACCGACAAGGTGATCAGCGCGTCGCGCGCCGGGGTGCGCAGCCCCTTGCCGATCCGGTCGGCCGCCAGCGCGCCGCCGATCCCCGCCACGGACGGCCCCGCCGCGAGCAGGCCGAGCCTGGCCAGGGCCGACAGGCCGTACCCGAAACCGGCGACCGCCTTGCGCAGACGCCATCTGTCGGCCGCGTAGCCGCCGGCGAGCCTGAACACCGTGGTCATGCCGGCGTGGAGCCCGTCGAGCACACCGTACTGGGCCATGCCGAGGTGTAACCCCAGCACGAGATAGGCGGGCAACACCGCGGCCACCATCTCGGCGGAGACATCCGTCACCAGGCTGACCAGGCCCAGTGCGAGCACGTTGCCCGACAGCAGGCGGCGGACCGGGCCGCCCTCCCGTGCGATGGGCGCGGACCTGGCGGTCGACAGGTACACGTGGAACCGCCTCCTCTGCGAGCGGTGGAGCGGTGACCGGGCCGGTCACCCGCGGGTATGGACGGGTGGGGTGCATGGGCGAAGGCCCGGTCAGTTGCAGGAGACCGGGCCCCCGCTGTCGAGGACCGCGCCGTCGTACCGCACGAACTGCCACGAGTAGCCGCCCGCGGCCAGGGTGAGCTTGAGCACCCCGTTCGCCAGCAGGCGCTTCTCGCTGTTGGCCCGGATCGTGCCGAAGGGGGTCGTCGGCACGCCCCCGGTACCGACGATGAACTGCCGGATCCCCGATGAGGAGGGCTCGGCGGTCGGCTTCTGCTTCGCGAACCGCTCGTAGTCGTGGTCGTGGCCGCTGAGTACCAGGTCCGCGCGGACGCCGTACAGGACGTCCCAGAACGGCCTCATGTTGGGGAAGTTGCCGTGTGAGGAGCCGGAGCTGAAGAGCGGGCGGTGCCAGTAGGCGAGCACGCAGGGTTTGGTGTTGCGGGCGAGATCGTCCTGGAGCCAGGTGACCTGCTCGCTGCCCGCGGTCCGGCTCGTCTCGGAGTTGAGCGAGACGATGTGCCAGTCGCCCAGGTCGAAGCTGTACCAGCTCTTCCCCGCGGGTTTGGCCGCCGCGCCGAAGTACTCGAAGTAGCCCGCCGCCCCATCACCGAGCCCGTACTCGTGGTTGCCCGGCGCCGGCTTGGTCTTCGCCTTGAACCGTCCCCAGGTCGGCGCGTAGTAGCGGGTGAACTCTTGATAGGTGCCGTTCTCGTACTGGTTGTCGCCCAGGGTCAGCACGGCGACGGGGTCGATGGCCAGGACCCGGTCGGAGGTGCGCGCGTGCATGCAGTCGCCGCCCTGGCAGGTGGTGACCATGTCACCCGCCGCCACGACCACCTGCTCGCCGCCCTGCCCTCCGTCGGGGCCGAGCGCGGCGGTCTCACTGATGCTGGCCCAGGAGCCCTCCAGGCTCTGCCAGAAGGAGATCCGCACGTAGCGGGCGCTGACCGGCGCGGCGTACGGGTAGCTCTCGAAGCCCGCGGTGCTCCCGGAACTGCGGCCGGCCCAGACCTTGGTGTAGGTCGTGCCGTCCGGCGAGGTGTAGATGTCGAAGTCGTTCCACCGCAGGTTACCCCGGTGCCAGGCGATCTTCAGGCCGCACATGGTGCGCGCCTGGCCCAGGTCGAGCACCAGGTTCGCGCCGAACCCCTCCCCCGACCACCTGGTGGAGGTGTCGCCGTCGACCGCCTGCCGCGGCGGGTTCACCGGCTCCCAGGTACTGGCCGTCACGCCGGAGACCGGCTGGGCGGTGGTACACCCGGGAATGACCGGGACGACGTCGGAGGGGACGGCGACGGCTCGGTTTCGGACCTGCTCATCGGCCTGCGCGGTGCCTCCGGTGCCGAGCGCCGACAGCAGGAGGAGGGCGCAGAGCGCCGCCCGCGCGGGTTTCCTTCGTGACATGTGTGATCTCCCTGTCGGCGGTGGAGGCCGCCCGGACATCGGGGTCCTGGGACACCGGGCCGGGCGGCCGGGAAGCCAGCCTTCGGGACACCGGCTGGGGTCCGGAAGGCGCGGACGCGAGGGGTCAGGAAGCGCCGACGGCGGTGGCCTCGGCGATGCTGGCCCAGCCGTTGCCCGCGGAGCTGTTCCACCACGAGACGCGGACGAACCGGGCCTGGTGCTGCGGGAAGCGGTACGGTTCCGCGTTCAAAGTGGTGCCCGAACTGCGGCCTTCCGCCATCTTGGTATAGGTCACGTTGTCCGGCGAGGTGTAGACGGTGTAGTCGTTCCACCGTCCGTCGCCCTGGTACCAGGCGACGTCGACCCCGCACACCGGCCGCGAGGCGCCCAGGTCGAGCACCAGGTTCGCACCGAACCCCTGGCCCGACCAGCGCGTCGTCGGCTTCCCGTCGATCGCGTTCGCGGGCGGGTTGGCCGCCTCCCAGGTGCTGGCGGTCGCGCCGGCGGGGGTGAGTCTCACCTGGCAGGGTTCCGCCTGGCCGGCGGGGTCGATCTCCCGGACGCTGAGTTTGCTCACGTCGACCCTGGTGGCGTCGTCCCAGCGGAACGCCGCCTTCGGGCCGCCCCAGGTCACCTTCTCGGTACGGGTGCCACCGCAGGGGTTGTTCGTGTCGATGGACCATCCGCCGGTGTCGTCACGGGAGGTGACGCGGGTCCAGGTGTTGTTCCCAGCCCGGTCGAGGTACGCCTCCACCCGCACGCCGCCGGGGATGTCGTACATGACGACCTTGAAGCCGACCGTCTTGCCCTTGATCGAGGCACCGCCACCGGTGTAGGTGCCGTTCGCGTATCCGTCGCCCTTGCGGTGGTAGATCTCCTTCTCCACCTTGACGGCCCCGTCGGCGTAGCGCAGGTCCGCCTTGTAGGCGGTACCCCAGCACGCTTCGGGAGTCTGGCCGCTGCCGGTGTGCCGGGCACCGCGGGCGTACCAGGTGAAGGCGTCCCCGTCATCGGTGCCGCTGACGTAGCGGACGTATCCGGTGATCTCCACGTTCCGCCAGTCGTTGCGGTCGTGCATGAAGCCCCGCGAGCGCAGCTCGGGCTGGCGCCAGACGAGGTCGTCCTCGTGCTCGTCCTGGTCGTAGGTGGTCGTGGAGACACCGATCCGGGTGGCGGTGTCCCGCACGGTGAAGGTGCCGTCCGAGTTGGGCGCCAAGGTCGTCCCGTCGAGACGGGGGTCGGCGGCGGGGGTCTTCGACAGGTGCCAGACCTGCCCCCCGGCCTTGGTCGGATAGATCATGTTCACCCCGTCGACGGGGTCGGGGCCGACCACCGGCGCGAGGGCCGCGGCCGGGGCGGCCGGGGCGAGGGCACCGGTGGTGAACCCGGTGGTGGACAGGGTGCCGGCCGCGGCCAGCGCGATCATCAGGGAAAGGGGGCGGGGTCGTCGCATCGGGAGTCGCCTCTCCGTGGGGGGAATTCACCGGGGAACTCCCGTGCCGCGCGGCGGCGGCACGGGAGCGGTGAGATCGCGTGCGGCACCGGTCAGGAGCCGAGGACGGCCGCTTCGGTGATGCTCGCCCAGTCGTTCTGGGGGTTCTGCCAGAAGGAGATCTTCACGTACTTGGCGTCACGCGGGCCGTTCGTGAACAGCCTCTGCTCAAGCCCGGTCGTCGTGCCCGAGCTCCGGCCCTCCCACGCCTTGGTGTAGGTCATGTTGTCCAGCGAGGTGTAGACGGTGTAGTCGTTCCACCGTTCGTCGCCCAGGTGCCAGGCGACCCGGGTGCCGCACAGGCGGCGCACCGAGCTCAGCTCCAGGAACAGCGAGGCTCCGAAGCCCTGCCCCGACCAGCGGGTGGACAGGTTCCCGTCGACGGCCTGCGCCGGCGGGTTGATCGGCTCGAAGGTGGTCGCGGACGCGGCCGCTATCGGGAGTGGGGTCGTAGCGCAGCCCGTGCCGCCACCGGCCGGGTCCACGTCCTCGTAGTCGGCCCGCTCGTCGCCCAGCCGCAGCGCGTCGTAGAACATGACCCGCTGGGTGGTGGTGGACTGGGACTGGGTCTTGTTCCAGTCCCACTTGTAGATGCCGAACTTGAAGTACGGCGAGTACGGGCCTCCCGCGTGCGTGGCGCCGGTATACGGCGGCAGGGCCACCTGCCCGTCGCGCCACACCTCCAGTACGCCCTTGTCGTCGGTGCGCCACTTGACGTGGAAGACCCAGTCGGTCCACCTGCCGGTGGCGTAGGGGCCGAGGTCGATGATGTTCCCCCGGAAGTCGATCTTCCAGCGTCCCTCATCGGTGAGCAGCGCCAGCGGCGGCGAGCCCTTCGGGCAGTTGCTCTCGTCGCACTGGTGCCACTGGCTCACGATCTCGGCCGAGGGGTCGTGGACCCAGCCGGCGGGCAGGTTGACGCTGAAGCCGTACCACCGCTCGGCGTTGACGGGCTGCTTGTTGCTCTGGCTGATCTCGGCGCGCTTGCCGTTGGAGATCAGAGGGTCGTTCTTGTTGAGCTGGAACCGCGCCGCATGGGAGCCGTCCCGTACGGGGCTGGTCACGACGGTGGCACCGTGACTGCTCGCCCACTGCTTGATGAAGCCGGGCGGCGTGGTTCCCGGCATGGTCCGATCGGCGGCGTTCTCCCAGTTCAGCGTCCTGAAGACGCCTGCGGGATCGGCGTTCGCCGACTGCGCGGACAGCGTCGAGGCCCCGAGCGCCAGTGCCAGCGCCGCCGCGGTCAGCGCCGCGACTCTCTTCCAGATCATTGTCGTCAACTCCCCAGTGGCGACCCGTGCCCCCGCCACTCCAGCGCGGGCCGCGGGCTTGCCGGTATCCGTTGGGCACAGCGTTCCGGAGCGCCACGTGGCAGTCATGAGTAAGCGATGCTCATTCGGGCGCCGTTCGCCGAGAACACGCCGGACGGCGCCGGGTAAACACGACGAACCGGCAATCGTCCCGAGTGCCTCTAGGGGCGGCGTGGTGACGCGGGCGCCTGCCCTCGTTGGGATATGAACCTGTGCTGGGGCCGCTCCCCCTCCACAACGGGGGAGCTTGGAAATCGTACGGGGGATCTCTCATGTTTCGCAGGATCTGTCTCATTCTGGCCATCGCACTCGGCACACCGGTGGCCGGCAGCGACGCGAACGCCCAGGCGACCTCACACGTACCGCGACGGCCCTGGCCGTCGGCCGAGGCCGTCATCAAGGACACGGCCGGAAAGAACGTCGGCTTTCTGAGCATCGACCACAGGCTGTACAACAAGTCCAGGCTCACGGTCACCGTCAGCGGCCTGAACGCCGGGTATCACGGCTTCCACATCCACACCAGGGGCGTCTGCGATCCCAAGGCGGTCGACCCGGTCACCGGCAGCCCCTTCTCCAGCGCGGGCGCGCACTTCACCATCCACCCGGCCACGCACGGCGAGCACTCCGGCGACCTGCCCAACCTCCTCGTCACCGAGGACGGCACCGGCGAGACCACGGTCGTGACCGACCGCTTCCGGGTGGGCCAGCTCTTCGACTCCGACGGCAGCTCCATCGTCATCCACACGCTGCCCGACAACCACGCCAACATCCCCGACCGCTACCGCCCCGCCGATCCCGGCGACCCGGCCGGCGGCAGCGGCCCGGACGCGGAGACCCTCAAGGCGGGAGACTCCGGCGGACGCGTGGCCTGCGGCGTGATCACCAGAAACTAGGATCCGCTGCCCGCCGCGTTGTCGCCGGTCGCAGGCTCCAGCGGCTTCCAACCGTCCTCCAAGAGCGGCCGGGCAGGATTTCCCCATAGATAAGGGGGATCGTCGCCGTGCAGGTCATGACCGGCCGCGCGTGGGTGGCCTTCGCCGCGCTCGTACTACTGCTCACCTGAGAGCACGCCCGGTACGGCCTCCGCCCGGGGGGACGGAGCCGTACCGGATCCGTCAGGGGCTCTCGTACGGCAGCTCGACGGTGATCGTCAGGCCGCCCTCCTCCCTGGAGCCGGCGATCACGACACCGCCGTGCGCCTCGGCGACGACCCGGACTATCGACAGTCCCAGCCCACTGCCGCGATCGGAGCGCAGCCGGTCGCCGTGGAGCCGCCGGAACGGCTCGAAGATGGTCTCTATCTCGTAGGGCGGGACGGGCAGCCCGGTGTTGGCCACCACCAGCTCCACCCGGTCGGCGCGATGCCGGGTGGACACCCACACCTGGCCGCCGCCGTGGTTGTGCCGGATCGCGTTCTCCACGAGGTTCTGCACGAGCCTTTCGACCAGCACCGGTTCACCCGCGGTCGGTGCGGGGTCCAGCAGCCTGTGTACGGTCACCTCGCGTTCCTCGGCCTCCTTGCCCGCCAGGTCGAGCACGTGCTCGACCACGTCCGTCAGGTCGAAGGGACGGCGGTCCAGGACGGCCTGCTCGCCCTCGGCGAGGGCGAGCAGGCCGTCGATCAGCCGTTCGTGGCGGGCGTTGACCAGCAGCAGGGACTCGCCGAGCCGCTTGACGTCCTCTGTCGCGTCGGGCCGCCTGACCGCCACGTCCACCAGGGTGCGGTTGATGGTGAGCGGGGTGCGCAGCTCATGGGAGGCGTTGGCGACGAACCGCCGCTGGCCGTCGAAGGAGCGGGCCAGGCGGGCCAGGATGACGTCGACGATGTCGGCGAGCTCCTTGACCTCGTCATCCGGCCCGTCGTGGGCTATCCGCCCGGTGAGGTCGTGGCTCTGGGCAACGCGCCGCGCGCTCGTGGTCACCGACCTGATGGGACGGAGCGCCCAGCCGGCGGCCCGCCAGCCGGCCGCCGTCGCGACCCCGGCCGTCGCGATGAGGGCGAGGCCGCCCACGGTGAGCACGTTCTTGATCGTGTCGGCCTGGTAGATGCGCCTGACCTGCGCGACCCGCTGCTCCGCCGCCCCGTACGAGGGATGTTCGGGCATGAGGACGAAGTTCGATACCCGGATGTAGGCGGGATGCCGCAGCCCGTCGCGGGGCTCCAGACTCTGCCGTACGACCAGGGTGACCGCGACGAGCAGGAGGGCTCCGGCCAGGAGGAAGACCGCGCCGCAGGCCAGCGCGAATCTGAGGCGGACGCTCGTCCTCATCGAATCTCCTTCAGCGTGGGGCCCCCTGGCTCCGGCCATGGGGAGAAGATCAAGGGATGCGGTACCCGACGCCCGTGACGGTCTCGATGACCGGTGGATCGCCGATCTTGCGGCGCAGCTTCATCATCGTGGTCCGCACGGTGTTGGTGAACGGGTCGGTGTGCTCGTCCCACACCTTCTCCAGGAGCGTCTCACTGGAGACCACCGCCCCGTCGGCGCGGAGCAGCTCGGCCAGCACGCCGAACTCCTTTCGGGCGAGCGGCACGTAGCGGCCGTCGCGGAACACCTGCCGGTGCGCCCGGTCCAGGCTGATGCCGGCCCGCACCAGCATCGGCGGGTCGGCGGGGCGCACCCGGCGGCCCAGCGCGTGGACGCGGGCCGTCAGCTCCTCGAAGGCGAACGGCTTGGGCAGGTAGTCGTCGGCCCCCAGGGACAGTCCCGCCACCCGGCAGCGCACGTCACCCGCCGCGGTGAGCATGATGATCCGCACCAGGCCGCCCTCGGCGACCACGGCCCTGCACACGTCGTCGCCGTGCAGGCCCGGCAGGTCCCGGTCCAGGACGAGCACGTCGTAGTCGTGGATCCGCAGCCGTTCCAGCGCCGCCTCCCCGTCGTAGGCGACGTCGACGGCGAGCGCCTCCCCGCGCAGCCCCTCCGCGATCGAGTCGGCGAGCATTCTCTCGTCCTCGACCACCAACACCCGCAAAACGTGCCTCCCCTGGCTCCGAGTCGCGCCAGCCTGCCACAGGCCGCATAACGCGGGCATAACCGGATTCGGTGACGTCAAGGTTATCGATCACTCGCTGGACTGCTCCCACCGCGCCGGGACTCCCCCGGCCCCGGAACGGGGGAACCATCCATGCTCGCCTCACCCGGCGGCGTCACGACCATGCCCACCGCGCCCGGCCGGAACGGGCCGCGCGACCGGCTCCTCGGCGGTCACCTGCCGTTCGCCGTCGCGATCGCGCTGGCGGCGGGGCTCCGCGTCCTCGTCATGCTCGGCTACGACACCGCCCAGCTCTACTGGTACGACTCCTTCACCTACCTCAACACCGCGGTCCATCTGGAGCCCTCCGGCGCGTTCCATCCGGCCGGGTACCCCTTCCTGCTCCGGCTGCTGCTGCCCTTCCACAGCGTCCAGCTCATCGCGGGCCTCCAGCATCTGATGGGCCTGGGCACGGCCCTGATGATCTATCTGGTGCTGCGCCGCCACGCACTCCCCGGCTGGGGGGCGGCCCTGGCCACCCTGCCGATCCTGTTCAACCCCGCGTTCCTGCGGCTCGAACACGCGGTGCTCTCCGACACCCAGGTCATCTTTCTCGTCACGGCCGCCCTGACGGTGCTCATGTGGCGGGAGCGCCCTTCGGCGCGGGCGGCCGCGGCCACGGGTCTGCTGCTGGCGCTGGCCGGGCTCACCCGCACGGTCGCGGTGCCGCTGCTCGGCCTGGTCCTGCTTCACCTGCTCCTGCGGCGGGCCGGTTGGAAGCGGGTGGTCGCGCTGGTCGTCGCCGGGACGCTGCCGCTCGCCGCCTACGCGGGCTGGTATCAGCAGCATCACGGGCGGTTCGCGCTCAGCGGCTCCGACGGTGTGGCGCTGTGGGCGCGCACGATGACGTTCGCCGACTGCTCGGTGATCAGACCACCGGCCCGGGAGGCGGTGCTCTGCCCGAACGGCACGGTGGTCGACGCCGCGTCCGAGTACGTCTGGGCCGCCGACGCCTCACTCAACAGGTTGCCTGGAGGGCGGTTCGCCCACAACGACCTGGCCAGGTCCTTCGCACTGCGTGCCATCGCCGCGCAGCCGCTCGACTACCTCCGCGAGGTCGCCCGCGACACCTCGCTCACCTTCGCGGCGACCCCGGTGCGCCACCCCCTGCGGGTCTCCCCCGCCCTGACGTTCCCCGTCGGCTCCTGGCCGCTGCCCGCCTTCCCGCTGATCGACCAGGTACGCCGGGAGTACGACGGCGACATCCGGGGGATGTCGTCGGTCGAGCCCTACGGGAACCTCCTCGGCGCCTACTCCTATCCCGGAGTCCTGCACGGCCCGCTGCTCGGCGCGCTCCTGCTGCTGGGCGGCCTCGGAGCCGTCGGGCGGCGGCGCCCGGCCCTGCTGCCGTGGGCGGCGGCCGTCTTCCTGCTCGTCGCCCCGATCGCCGCGCTGGACTTCGACCACCGCTACGTGCTGCCGTCGATCCCGATGGCCTGCCTCGCCGCGGCCCTGGCCGCGGCGGGCCTCAGCCACCGAGCTCGTGCTTGCGTCGCAGCAGGGCGGCGCGGTCGGCGCGGGCCCTGAGCAGGAACGCCACCGCGAGCATGGCCAGCGTCGCGGCGACGGCGACCCCCGCCGCACCCGCCCAGGTCCCCCTGATGATCGCGATCGCGGCCGTTCCCGCCGTCAGCAGGACGGTCGCGGCCACCGCCAGCCAGGCGGCGACCACCCGGTCGAGGGCGAACAGCGGCGTCCTGCGGGTCAGCGCCCAGGCTCCGTAGCCGGCCCAGGCCAGGCCGAGCGCGACCATCGCGCCGAAGGCCAGGTGGGTACGACCCGGCAGGGCGGGTTCCGTGGCCCACAGCAGACCGGTGAACAGCGCCCCGCCCAGCCCGCCGAGCAGTGCCACGACGTTGCCGATCCGGCGGCGCAGCGACAGCGGCCCGGCCAGCCTGCCGATCATGTCGTCGGGGTTCATTCTCGATATCCCTTCTCCGTGAGCCGGTCGCGCAGCATGCGCCGCGCGCGGGACAGGCGTGACTTGACGGTGCCGACGGGGACGGCGCAGATCTGCGCGCAGTCCTCCAGGGAGAGGTCGTGCAGGTAGAACAGCACGAGGATCTCCCGCTCCCTGACCGGCAGCTCCGACAGGCCCGCCAGCAGGCCGGCACGGTCCGCGAGGGCGTCGGCCGGGTCGCCGGTCGCGCGTTCCTCCTCCGCCAGGACCTCGGGTCTGGCGTACTCCTCGCGGAGCCGGTCGGCCACCGCACGCCTGGCGATCGTGAACAGCCAGGGCGCGAACCGGCCCGGCTCCCTCAGCCGTGGCAGCCCGCGCACCACGGCCACCCAGACCTCCTGGGCCACGTCGTCGGCCTGCGCGGGCCCCAGCATGCGCCGCACGTAGTTCCAAACCGGATCGTGCCAGGCCCTCACCAGCTCGGCGAACGCCTCGCGCTCGCCGAGCCGGCACCGGACCACCAGCAGTTCGTCAGTCACCCTGCCTCCTCAACCGGAACAGTCGGGAAACGGGCGCGGGAGGTTCACGCTCCCCGGGCCCCCACCCGGCACGAGGACAGGCTCGGAGGATCTCAGAAGCCGCTGTCGACGGGGTACTTCCTGCCCGACACCAGGCGCCTCCCGTACAGCTCGGAGAGCGTGACCAGCCGGTAGCCCCTGGCGGCGAAATGGTGCAGCAGCCGCGGAACGGCCTGGACGGTGGAGGGATGGATGTCGTGCATCAGCACGATGGAGCCCGGTTTCGCCTCGGCCGCGCGGCGGGCGACGATCGAGGAGTCCCTGTCACGCCAGTCGAGCGTGTCGACATCCCACAGGATCTGGGCGAGCCCCAGGTGGCGGCTCTCCGCGGCGACCCGGGCATCGGTCGCCCCGTACGGCGGGCGCATGAGGTCCATCGTCACCCCCGTCGCGCGCTTGACGATCCACTGGGTACGGTTCAGCTGCTCTCTGATACCGGCCTCCGACAGCCCGGGCAGCTCCGGGTGGCTCCAGCTGTGGTTGCCCAGCTCGTGCCCATCGGCCACCATCCTGCGGAGGATCCGCTCGCCGTCCCCGGGCACCATCTGCCCGACGACGAAGAAGGTCGCCCTGCCCCGGTGCCTGGCGAGCATGTCGAGCAGGGCATTGGTGTAGGCCCCCGGACCGTCGTCGAAGGTCAGCGCCACGCATCTGACCCGCTCGCAGTTGATCCTGCGTGCCGGACGCGGAGCGGGGAAGTTTCCCACCGGCCAGTCCGGCCGGACCTCGGCCCTCCTCGCGCCCGCCGCCCCCGAGGCGGTCGCTGAGGGCGCGCCGGCGGCGGGGGCACCGGCGGGGACACCGGCGGGCGCGGTACGCCCCGGGGGTCCGGTCGGCCCGGCGGGCACGATGGGCACGATGGGAGCGGTCGGCTCGTTCGGCCCGATCGGCGTGGCCCGCCCGGTGGGCGCGATGGTCGCGGTAGGCGAGGGCGCGCCTGTCGTGGTGCTCGGAGAAGCGCACCCAGCCGCCGCGAGCAGCAAGGCCATCGACACCATCCGTACCCGCATGCTTCCCCCCGAAAGCAACGTGGGGACGGCGAGCGGCCCCCGGCCGTGTCCCCCGCAAGGTCATGGCCGGGTCTTCCCCCAGGATGGGACATAGACTGCCGATTGGCCCGTACCGACGCGCACTTCGACGCCACATCGAATGAGATGCGCACCCGGGGGCGACGTCTCATCTGATGAGACCAGTTAGAGCCTTAAAAGGGCTCCTTCCGGCGAACATCTCATATCGGTCAGCGATCCGGCGTCTCGCGGGGCTCGGTCACGACCATCACGAACCGCAGCGGGACCTCCCCCTCGTTGGCGTACCGGTGCGGGCGGTCGGCGCTGAACACGACCGCGTCCCCCTCCTCGACGATGTGGCTCCTGCCGTACACCGAGAGGGTGAGCCGCCCTTCCAGTACGGTCAGCATCTCGCGCGTGCCCGGCGGGTGGGCGTCGCCGTCGTGGTGGTCGCCGGGGGCCAGCCGCCAGTCCCACAGCTCCAGGATGGCGGGCGCGTCGGTGCCGACCAGCAGGCGCGCGGTGCTGGAGTCACCGTGCGGGAAGGTGACCACGTCCGTGCTATGGACAATCCGGACCACGGGCGTGTCGGAGACCTCCACCATCCGCGCGACGGTCACCCCGAGCGCGTCGGCGATGCGGGTGAGCGTGGTGATGCTCGGATTGGTCCTGCCCTGCTCGACCTGGACCAGCATGCCCCGGCTCACCCCGGAGCGCGCGGCGAGCTCGTCGAGGGTCATCTGCCGGTGCGCCCGCTGGGCCCGCACGTTGTTGGCGACCGCGGCGGTGATCGTCTCTGGGTCCATAAGTTCAGTCTAGTTAACTTGTTTTGCACTCCATTGCACTCCATATATTGTACTAGGAGTACATTCCATTGAACTGAGGTGACATGTGACCGCTGTGGTGCTGGCGACGGCCTGCGCGATGGTTTACGGCACCGCGGACTTCCTGGGCGGCATGGCCACCCGCCGGTCGCGGGTGCTCGCCGTGGTGGTTCTCTCCCAGACCGCGGGGCTGGCCGTGGCCGTCGCGCTGCTGCCGATCCTGCCGGGGACCCCCGCGCCCGTGACGCTGGCCTGGGGCGCGGCCTCCGGGATCTGCGGCGCGGCGGCGGTGGTGCTGTTCTACCGGGCACTGGCCACCGGCGTGATGTCGGTGGTGGCGCCGATCACCGCGACCGTCTCGGCGGTGCTGCCCGTGCTGTTCGGACTGGCCGTCGGGGAACGCCCCGAGCCGATCGCGCTGGTGGGCGTGGTCCTCGCGTTGCTGGCGGTGCTACTGGTGAGCCGCGACTCCTCCGGTGGGAAAAGCGGCAGCGGGTACGGCCCGATCCTGGCCTCACTCGCCGCGGGCGCGGGTTTCGGCGGCTTCTTCATCCTGCTCGCCCAGGCCCCGGCGGAAGGCGGCGTGTGGCCTCTGGTCGGGGCGCGCCTGGCCTCGGTCACTCTCATCGTCCTGCTGACCCTGACCACCGGCCGCACCCTGCGTCCCGGGCCGGGCACGCTGCGCGTCATCATCGCGGCCGGAGCGCTCGACATGGTCGCCAACGTGCTCTTCATGCTCGCCCAGCAGCGCGGGCTGCTGAGCCTCGTCGGCGTCCTGGTCTCGCTCTACCCGGCGAGCACGCTGCTGCTGGCCCGTCAGGTGCTGGGGGAACGGCTCAACACCGTGCAGACCGTGGGCATCGGTTTCACGCTCGCCGCGGTCGCGCTGATCGCATCCGGCTGACCCGTCCGCCCTGTCAACGACTCAGGCCACCTGGACCCGCTCGACGGCCGAGCCCGACAGGCCCGTCCGCCCCATCGCCACCGCGAAAAACAACTCAGGCCACCTGGGCCTGCTCGATGGCGGAGCGGAGGCCGCCCTCCTCGCGGGCGTAGTCCTCAAGCATGGTGCGGAGCTGGCGGCGACCCCGGTGGAGGCGGGACATGACCGTGCCGATGGGGGTGCCCATCCGCTCGGCGATCTCCTTGTAGGCGAAGCCCTCGACGTCGGCCAGGTAGACGGCGACCCGGAAGTCCTCGGGCAGGGCACGCAGGGCGTTCATGACCGCGCTGTCCGGCAGCTGCTCCAGCGCCTCGGTCTCGGCGGACTTGAGACCGCTGGACGTGTGGGACTCGGCGGCGGCGAGCTGCCAGTCCTCGATCTCCTCGGCGGCCGAGAGCTTGGGCGAGCGCTGCTTCTTGCGGTAGTCGTTGATGAAGTTGTTGGTCAGGATGCGGTGCAGCCACGCCTTGAGGTTGGTGCCCTCGCGGAACTGGTGGTACGAGGTGAACGCCTTGGTGACGGTCTCCTGGACCAGGTCCTCCGCATCGGCGGTGTTGCGGGTCAGGCGCATCGCGGACGCGTAGAGCTGGCTGGTGACCGGCACGACGTCACGCTCGAACCAGTCCTGGCGCTGCTCTTCCGTCATCGTGATCATTGGATCCCCCTCGTGCTTTTCCCCCCGCTACCGCCCGGCGAGACTGTGCTACACCCTTTCTGACGGCGTAGCCGATGCTCGCAGGCACCCCGTAAGGGGGCCGTTAAAAGCCCTGCGTGATCGGGAGACTGCTCGCTGACTGCGCCAACGGCGGGTACGACACGCCCTACAGCCGAACAAGTATCAATATCGTAACATCGTTCTCCGGATTCAGTCGAAGGTGTGTCTATCATCACATAACCCCAGGTAGCAATAACTTTCGGGTTAGGAAAAATGTCAACCACCACGCCCCCTGGACCCGCCACCGGGCCGGGGCCTGCGCCCGCAGAAGTTCCGAGACCCATCTCCACGTCTCCCCGCTTCCCACGCGTTGGGGACTTAATCACCACTTGGAAGACGGCCCGGCGCCCCTGGCGGTTCACCGCCCGCTCTCCCTGGCGGACACGGCTCGTACCGTGGTCGCCTTCGAGTATGTGATGCGCGGGTATCTGAAATTGATCAGTGTTTGAGAAGAGGCCGCTCGGGGGCGCGTTCCCGTCGCGAACCGGCCGCGGCAGGCGGGGACCGGCACGGCTCGTCGGCCCCGTGCCGGTCCCGGCGCCGGAAGGCGGGACAGGCGTCCCGCCCCTCCCTGCCGGTCAGCCCGCCCTGGCCGGGTCGACCTCGAAGATCTTGGCGATGTCGTCGAGGATGGCGTGCGCGCCCTGGATGCCGACGGCGCTCATCCAGACGGTGTCGCTGACGTCGTGCTTGGCGCCCTTGAGCTTGCCCCAGAGCGGGTTGGCCTCGAACTTCTCCTTGACCGGCCCGACCGCCGGGTCCTCGTAGGCCGCGACGAAGATGTGGTCGGCGTCGAGCTGGGAGATGTTCTCCTGGCTGATCGGAACCATGATCGTGTCGGTCACGGTCGGCTGGTCCTCGGGACGCGGGAAGCCGACGTCCTTGAGCACCAGGCCCGAGTAGGAGTTCTCCACGTACAGCCGGACCGTCGGCTCACCCGCGAAGCGGGCGACGGAGACGGTGGGCAGCTTGCCCTCCTTGGCCTTGATGGACTCACCGATCCGGCCGGCGCGGTCCTGGTACTCCTTGATCTTCTGCTCGGCGAGGTCCTCCTTGCCCAGGGCCTGGCCCACGAGCCTGAGGTTCTCCTTCCAGATGGCCCCGGTGGTCTCGCTGAACACCGTCGGCGCGATCTGCGACAGCTTGTCGTACAGCGCCTCGTGGCGGACCTTGGCCGAGACGATCAGGTCGGGCTTGAGCGCGAGGATCCGCTCCAGGCTGGGCTGCTCCAGGGTCCCGACCGAGGTGGCCTCCTTGGCGTGGCCGAGGACCGGGGTCAGGTAGTCGGGGAGCTCCCCTTCGATCCCCCGGTAACTGGTGAAACCGACGACCTCGGTCTCCAGGGTCAGCACCGCGTCGACGAAGCTCTGGTCGAGGGCCACGACCCGCTTGGGCTGGGCGGGGATCGTCGCCTCTCCCATGACGTGCTTCACGGTCCTGGGGAAGGCCGCCGTGTCGCTCGCCGCGGGGACCGCGGACGCGCCGGAGGTCTCCGGGGTGCTCGATCCGCAGGCGGCGAGACCCGCGGACAGCGCGACTCCCACCACTCCGACGGCCAGGGCGCGCAGTGCTCTCATGTTCCTGGATCTCCTCACAAAGTTTAGGCAAGCCTTATTTAGCTTAGCCATACCTAAACTGGCATACTCGGCATCGATCACGCAAAAAAGGGGAGGTCAGGTGATCAATACGACGTCCGTCCCACGGGCCGCCCCGCCCGGCATCGTCCGGAGAATCCACAACCGCCGCCTCCTCGTGCTGGGCGGACTGCTCGCGCTCCTGGCGACGACGGTCACGCTGAGCCTCGCGTTCGGTGCCAAACCGATCCCGCCGGCCGACGTCTGGCACGCGCTCACCGGCCCCACCGGCACCGAGAACGACATCATCGTCCGGTCGCTGCGCATCCCCAGAACCGCCATCGGCGTCATGGCCGGGATCGCCCTCGGCGTCGCGGGCGCCCTCATGCAGGGCCACACCCGCAACCCGCTGGCCGACCCGGGACTGCTCGGCGTCACCCAGGGTGCGGCCTTCGCCATGGTCCTCAGCATCGTGGTCCTGGGGGTCGGCAGCCCGTACGGCTACATCTGGTTCGGCCTCGCCGGTGCCCTCATCGCCAGCGCCGGGGTGTTCGCCCTCGGCATGGCCGGTGGCCGGGGCGGCCCCACGCCGGTGACCCTGGCCCTCGCGGGCACCGCCGTCAGCGCCTTCCTTTACGGGCTCACCTCGGCGCTGGTGCTGCTGGACGAGCAGGCCATGGACACCTTCCGCTTCTGGCAACTGGGGTCGATAGCGGCCAGGGGCGCGGACGTGGCCTGGCAGGTGCTCCCCTTCATCGCCGTCGGCCTGATCGCCGCCCTGGTCAACGCGCCCGGCCTCAACGCGCTCTCCCTGGGCGAGGACGTCGCCCGCGCGCTCGGCCAGAACATCGCCCTGACCCGCGCCGTCGGCATCATCGCCATCACCCTGCTCAGCGGCGCCTCCGTGGCGGTCTGCGGCGCGCTGGCCTTCGTCGGCCTGATCGTCCCGCACCTCACCCGGCCGCTCTCCGGCCCCGACCACCGCTGGCTGCTGCCGTACTCCGGCCTGGCGGGCGCCTCGGCCCTGCTCCTCGCCGACGTCATCGGCCGCGTGGTGGCCCATCCCGGCGAGCTGGAGGTGGGTGTGGTCCTCGCCCTCGCGGGCGCGCCGTTCTTCATAGCCCTGGTACGGCGCAGAAGGCCGGTGCGACTGTGACCTCCACCGCGCCCCCGGACCTCGTGAGCAGGCGAGCGCTGCGCATCGGTCCTGCCTCCTGGCTGCTCCGGCCGCGCTCCGTCGCCGCCGCACTGGCGCTGCTGGGCACAACGGTGCTGCTCATGGCGCTCAGCATGCGCCTCGGCGACATCCCGATGAGCCTCTCCCAGGTCTTCCGCGCCATCACCGGCGACGGGCCCGACCATTTCGTCGTCATGCAACTCCGGCTTCCCCGCGCGCTGACCGGCGCCGGAGTCGGCGCGGCGCTCGCCCTGTCCGGGGCGATCATCCAGGCCATCGCCCGCAACCCGCTGGCCAGCCCGGACATCCTGGGCGTCACCACCGGCGCCAGCGTGATCGTGGTCGCGGTCATCGTGGCGGCGGGAAACACCTGGGGCGGCGTGAGCGGCGTCCTCGCCGAGGCGGGCGTCCCCGCGGCGGCCCTGCTCGGCGGCCTGATCGGCGCGCTGACCGTCTACCTGCTGGCCTGGCGCAAAGGCATGGACGGCTACCGGCTGGTCCTGGTCGGCATCGGCGTCTCGGCGATCTGCACCAACCTCAAGTTCTGGCTGCTGACCGTCGGCGACGTCAACGACAGCAGCCGGGCCATGGTCTGGATCAGCGGCTCGCTGAACGGCCGGGACTGGGAGCACGTGGTGCCGGTCGTGATCGCGCTGGCCGTGCTCGTCCCACCGGCGTTGTTCGGCACCGCCTCACTCGGCGCGCTGCGCTTCGGCGACGACACCGTGACCGGCCTGGGGGTGCGGATGAACCTCACCAGGGGACTGATGATCCTCGCGGCCGTACTCCTCGCGGCGGCGGCGACCGCCTCCGCCGGGCCGATCGCGTTCGTCGCCCTGGCCGCACCGCAGATCGCGCTGCGCCTGGCCGGGGTGGCACAGCCCCCGCTGGTCGTCTCGGCCCTGGCCGGCGCGGTCCTCACCGTCGGCGCGGACCTGGTCGCCAGGACCGCGTTCAGCCCCGTCGAGCTGCCGGTGGGCGTGGTCACCGGAGTCATCGGCGCCCCCTACCTGATCTATCTCCTCATCCGTGTGCGCAGGAAGGCCCGTACGTGAGACTCCAGGCCGTTGACCTCAAGCTGGGGTACGGGGACCGCGTCGTCGTCGACGGCCTCGACCTCGGGATCGAGACCGGGACGGTGACCGCCGTCATCGGGCCGAACGGGTGCGGCAAGTCCACGCTGCTGCGCGCCATGGGGCGGCTGCTCAAGCCGTCCGGCGGCGAGGTACTGCTGGACGGCAAGCGCATCGACAGGATGCCCAGCAGGGAGGTCGCCCGGATCCTGGGCGTGCTGCCCCAGTCCCCCTCGGCACCCGAGGGGCTGACCGTCGCCGACCTGGTCTCCAGGGGACGGCATCCGCACCAGACCTGGTACCGGCAGTGGTCGTCCGACGACGAGTCCGCGGTCGGCGCGGCCCTGGCCATGACCGGCCTGCTCGACTTGGGCGACCGCCCGCTGGACGAGCTGTCAGGCGGGCAGCGGCAGCGGGCCTGGATCTCCATGGCCCTCGCCCAGGGCACCGACCTGCTGCTGCTCGACGAGCCGACGACCTTCCTCGACCTCGCCCACCAGATCGAGGTGCTGGAACTGGTACGCAGGCTCCACGGCGAGCTGGGCCGCACCGTGGTGATGGTCCTGCACGACCTGAATCTCGCCGCCCGCTACGCCGACCGCCTGGTGGCCATGCGGGACGGCAGGGTCGTCGCCGCCGGCCCCCCGTCCGAGGTGCTCACCGAGGCCCTGCTGGCGGAGGTCTTCGAGCTGGACGCCAAGGTCATCGAGGACCCGGTGGCCGGCACCCCGCTGGTCGTCCCCATCGGCACCCGGTCCCACGCCCCGCGCTGAGGGCGGGCGCGGCGGGGCTCGGGCCGGCCTCACCCGCTGAGGAGCGTGTCCACGAAAACCTCGGGATCGAACCGGACCACGTCGGCCGGCCTCCCCATGAGACCGACCGGCCCGGCCCGGCGGGACTCACCCCCCGAGGAGCGTGTCCACGAAGACCTCGGGGTCGAACGGGGCGAGGTCGTCGGGCCCCTCGCCGAGACCGACCAGCTTGACCGGGACGCCCAGCTCGCGCTGGACGGAGATGATGATGCCGCCCTTGGCGGTGCCGTCGAGCTTGGTCAGGGCGATGCCGGTGATGTTGACCACCTCGGCGAACACCTGGGCCTGGCGCATGCCGTTCTGGCCCGTGGTGGCGTCGAGGACGAGCAGGACCTCGTCGACGGTGGCCTTCTTCTCGATGACGCGCTTGACCTTGCCGAGCTCGTCCATCAGGCCGGTCTTGGTGTGCAGCCGCCCGGCGGTGTCGACGATCACCACGTCGGCCTTCTCGCCGATGCCCTCGGCGACGGCGTCGAAGGCCACCGAGGCGGGGTCGCCGCCCTCCGGGCCGCGTACCACCGCGGCTCCGACCCGGTCTCCCCAGGTCTGCAGCTGGTCGGCGGCGGCGGCGCGGAAGGTGTCGGCGGCGCCCAGCACGACCTTGCCGCCGTCGCCGATGAGGACGCGCGCCAGCTTGCCTGTGGTGGTGGTCTTGCCGGTGCCGTTGACCCCGACCACGAGGACCACCGCGGGACGCTCACCGTGCGGCTTGACGTGCAGCGTACGGTCCATGTCGGTACCGATCTGGGCGAGCAGCTGCTCCCTGAGCAGGGCGCGCGCCTCCTCGGGTGTCCGGCTGCCCAGCACCTTCACCCGGGTACGCAGCTCGTCGACCATCGCCCGGGTCGGCGCCACGCCGACGTCCGCGGTGATCAGGGTCTCCTCGATCTCGTCCCAGGCGTCGTCGTCGAGACGGTCACGGGAGAGCAGCTCCAGGAGCCCCTTGCCCAGGGTGCTCTGCGACCGGGCCAGCCGGGCACGGAGCCGCACCATCCGGCCGGCGGACGGCGGCGGGATCTCGATCTCCGGGATGACGGCGGCCTCGGGCTCGACCGGCCTGGCCGGCGGCGGCACGGTGGTCGTCGCCTCGTCGTCCATGACCGCGCCCCTGCCGGGGGCCCGCGTCTCCTCGGGGGCCGGCGGCGCCTCGGGCGCCTCGACCCGCGGCGGCGCGCTGGTGCCCCCCCTCCTGAACAGCAGGAGCATGCCGCCGGCCGCCAGCAGGGCGACGACGACGATGATCGCGATTATGCCGAGATAGGCTTCCACAAGACCACAGTTTTCCAGACGCCCCGGGATGCTCCGACCTCAAGGGGTCCGGACGGGTTCGCGGTTCCTCACCGTCGGTCACCACCTCATCGCGCGGCCCGCCCTGGACCGTCCGCGAAAACCCGGACGGACCCGCGGCCCCTGACCGCCTCCGAGCACCGGAACGGGCTCACGACCTCCCGGCCCCGTACCGCCCCGGCCCTCCGGGACCACCCCCGGAAACCCGGGCAGGCTCACGACCTCCCACCGCTTCATCCCGAGGGCCGCCCCGGACCACCGCACGGCCCCTCCGGAAACCCGGAGGATTCAGGCGGACTCGCTCTCCCTCAGGCGCTGGCTGATGACCTGGGTGACGCCGTCCCCACGCATCGACACGCCGTACAGCGCGTCGGCGATCTCCATGGTGCGCTTCTGGTGGGTGATGATGATGATCTGCGAGGTCTGCCTGAGCTCCTCGAAGAGGGTGAGCAGGCGCTGGGTGTTGGTGTCGTCCAGCGCGGCCTCGACCTCGTCCATCACGTAGAACGGCGAGGGCCGCGCCTTGAAGATGGACACGAGGAACGCCACCGCGGTCAGCGACCGCTCGCCACCGGACAGCAGCGACAGCCGCTTGACCTTCTTGCCCGGCGGCCGGGCCTCGACCTCGACACCGGTGGTCAGCATGTCCTCCGGGTCGGTGAGCAGCAGCCTGCCCTCACCGCCGGGGAACACTCGCGTGAAGATCGTCTCGAACTCGCGGGCCACGTCCGCGAAGGCGGCGCCGAAGACCTGCTCGACCCGCTCGTCGACCTCCTTGACCACGAGCAGCAGGTCGCGGCGGGTCTTCTTGAGGTCTTCCAGCTGCGAGGTGAGAAACGAGTGCCGCTCCTCAAGGGCCGCGAACTCCTCGAGCGCGAGCGGGTTGACCTTGCCGAGCTGGGCCATCTGCCGGTCGGCCACCCTGGCCCGTTTGAGCTGCTCCTCGCGGTCGTAGGGGACGGGCTCGCCGTCCGCCGTCGGAACCGGCTCGCCGGGGCCGTACTCGGCGATGAGGGTGTCCGCCTCGACGCCGTACTCCTCCACCGCCCGCTCCTGGAGCTGCTCCAGGCGGAGCCGCTGCTCGGTGCGGGCCACCTCGCTGCCGTGTGCCCGGTTGACCAGCTTGTCCAGCTCACCGGTGAGCTCACGGACCCGGATCCTGACCGCCTTGAGCGAGGCGTCGATCTGCCCGCGGGCCCGCTCCGCCTCGTCGCGCTCTCCCGCGGCGGCGGCCAGGGAGGTCTCCAGCGTGCGCAGCGCCAGTTCCGCGCCCCTGACGACCGCCTGGGCCGTCCGAGCCTGCTCGCGCCGCCGCTCCCTGCGCTCGGCCGCCCTGGACCTCTCCTCGCGCTCACGCTCCGCGGCGCGCGTCAGCTCCTCCGCCCTGCCGTCGATGCCCCTGACCCGCTCCTCCGCCGTCCGCACCGTGAGACGGGCCTCCATCTCGTCCTGCCTGGCCGTCGCGCAGATCTCGGCGAGTTCGTCACGCAGGTCGGTGCTGGGCTCGCTCTGTCGCTCCTCGGCACCCACGGCCGCGGCGAGCCGCTCCTCCAGCTCGGCGAGACCGGCCGCGTCACGGTCCCGCGCCTCCTCGGCGGCCCGTACGCCCGCGGCCAGGCGCTCGCACTCGTCGCGGGCCGCCCTGGCGGCGGCGTCCAGCTGGGCGAGCCGCCTGGCCACCGCGGCGACCTTCTGGTCCGCGTCGCGTTGCCTCGCCCTGACCCGGTCCAGGGCGGCCTGCGCCGCGTTGACCCCGGCCTGCCTGTTCTGCACTCCCGTCTGTGCCTCGGCGACCCGCGCCTGGGCGGTCTCGACCGCGAGCTGCGCCTCTCCCTCGGCCTCCGCGGTCTCCTCCAGCTCCGTCGCCGCAAGCTCGGCGGCGACCCTGGCCTCGGCCAGGTCGGCGGTCGCCTCGTCGAGCGCGGCCCGCAGCTGAATGGCGGAGGTGGCGCCCGCCGAACCGCCGCCGGCGGCGACGTGGGCACCCAGGAGGTCGCCGGAGCGGGTGACGGCCCGCAGCCCGGGATACTGCTCGACCGTCTTCCTCGCGGTCGCGAGATCGTCCACGACCAGCACGCCCGCCAGCAGGTGGGTGGTGGCGGCCCGCAGCTCGGTGGAGACCGTGACCAGGTCGATCGCCCACTCCGCACCCGCCTGCGGCACCTGGCCCGGCGGGACCGCCGCTTCACCGGCGGCGATGACGAGGCCGGCCTGGCCGCCGTCGCGGCCCCGGAGGAACTCGATGGCGTCGGCCGCGCTCTGCAGCGACTCGACGGCGACGGCCTCGGCGACGGCCCCGAGCACGGCGGCGACGGCCACCTCGGCACCGGGCCGCACCGACAGCATGGTCGCCACCGGCCCGAGCACCCCGGCCAGGTCGGCGGCGAGCAGCGCGGCGCCACCGTCGGCACCACCGGCCAGGCCCATCTCCAGCGCCTCGAACCTGGCCTCCAGCGCGGCCACCTGGCGCTGCGCCTGCTGGTCGGCCTTACGTGCCGCGGCGAGGGCGGCCCGGGCGGCGCCGAGCGCGGCGTTCGGGCCCGCGACGGCCGCCTTGGCCTCCTCGACCCCGGCCCTGGCCGACTCGACGGACTCCCTGGCCTGCTCGACCGTCTCCAGGGCGATCTCCAGCTCCTCGGCGAGGGCCGGATCGGCGGCCGGTTCGGCCAGCTCCTGGCTGTCGTGCTCGGCGCGGGCCTCCTCGGCGCGCTGTTCGGCCTCCTCCAGCGAGCGCCGCAACCGGCCGATCTCCTCCTCGGCGGCCCCCGCCCGGCTGCGCGCCGCCCCGACCTGCCCCCTGAGCCTGGCCAGGCCCTCGCGCCGGTCGGCGGCGGCCCTGGCCTCCGCGGCCAGCCGCCGCTCCTCCGCGGCGAGTGCGGCCTCGGTCTCGGTGCGCCTGGCCACGGTTTCCGCGAGCGACTCCCGCTCCCCCTCGAGCAGCTCGACCAGGACCCGCTCCTGCTCGCGGACCTCCTCCGCCTCACGTTCGAAGTCCTCCGGGTCGCGCCCCCGCCGCTCCACCGCGGTGTCGGTGGCGTGCCGGTGCCGCTCGGCGGCGAGTCCCGCCAGGCCCCTGAGGCGCTCGCGGAGGGAGGAGAGCCGGAAGAACGTCTCCTGCGCGGCGGTCAGCCGCGGCTGGGCCTCGGCCTCGGCGGCCTCCAGCTCGGCCTCGGCGGCCTGGCCCTGCTCCAGCTCGGTCTCCACAGCGGTGCGGCGGGCGAGGACCGCCGCCTCGTCGGCCATCTCCCGTTCCAGGGTGGTCCGCAGGGTGAGCACGTCGTCGGCGAGCAGCCGGAGCCTGGCGTCGCGGAGGTCCGCCTGGATGACGGCGGCCTTGCGGGCGATCTCGGCCTGGCGGCCCAGCGGTTTGAGCTGGCGGCGCAGCTCGGTGGTGAGGTCCTGTACCCGGGTCATGTTGACCTGCATCGCGTCGAGCTTCCGCAGCGCCTTCTCCTTGCGCTTGCGGTGCTTCAGGACGCCCGCGGCCTCCTCGATGAACGCCCGGCGCTCCTCGGGTCCCGCGTGCAGCACCTGGTCGAGCTGGCCCTGGCCGACGATGACGTGCATCTCGCGGCCGATGCCGGAGTCGGACAGCAGCTCCTGGATGTCGAGCAGGCGGCAGGTGTCGCCGTTGATGGCGTACTCGCTCTGGCCGGCCCTGAACATCAGGCGGCTGATCGTCACCTCGGTGTAGTCGATCGGGAGCATGCCGTCGGTGTTGTCGATGGTCAGCGTGACCTCGGCGCGGCCCAGCGGTGCCCGCGAGGAGGTGCCGGCGAAGATGACGTCCTCCATCTTGCCGCCGCGCAACGACTTGGCGCTGTGCTCCCCCATGACCCAGGCCAGGGCGTCGACCACGTTGGACTTGCCGGATCCGTTGGGGCCGACGACCGCGGTGATGCCCGGCTCGAAGCGGAGCGTGGTGGCCGAGGCAAAGGACTTGAAACCGCGCAGGGTAAGGGTCTTGAGATACAAAGAGAGCCCCCCATTCACGGTGTGGCCGCGCCGGCCCGCGTATCACGCGCCGTGCCCCGGGCGCCGATGAACGCGTCTTCCCTGTCACCCCACGGCTTCGCCAACGCGGGAAGACTACCGTTCTTCACCCGCACCCGCCCGCACACCGCCTATGGTGCCCTGCATGAACGCGGAACGCGGTGCTGACGGAGCTCCGTCACGCCCATCGAGCGGCAGGGGTCATCTCGGGCGGCGCGCCTTCCTGGTGGGCGGCGGGCTGACCGCGCTGGGCCTCGGCGGCGCCGCGCTGGCGGCCGGCCCGGACGGCATCAGGGGGGCGTACGCCCAGATCGTCTGCGGCGCGGTCCCCGTGCCCCCGGTGACGTCTCCTGGAACGCTCCAGCGCAGCCAGGTCGACCGGCGCCGGGTCATCGTCGGGATGCCTCCGGGGGCGACGGACGGGCTGCCTGTGGTGATCATGCTTCACGGGGCCGCGGGTGACGCGCGCACGCCGTTCGACGTCTACGCGATCGACCGCTACCTGGCCGCCGGGGGCGGGCGCTTCGCGCTGGCCTCCATCGACGACTGGCCCTCCGCCGACATCCCGGGCACCCTGCTGCCCTACCTGAGCATGAACGGGATGGATACCGCGAAGATCGGGCTGATGGGCTGGTCGGCGGGCGGCGCGGGGGCGCTGAGGCTGGCCGCGGAGCTGGGCCCCGCACAGGTGGGGGCGGTCGTCGCGGCGTCGCCGGCGGTGAGCGCGGCGCAGGCGCCGCTGCGCGAACTCGTGAACATCCCGGTCTGGCTGGGGTGTGGGGAGCGCGACGCGTGGGCACGGCAGACCCAGACCATGCTGAAGGCCCTGAAGGCACTGGGTGCCACCGCCGAGGGAGGGATCAGCGAAGGATGCCAGGACACGGCCTATCGCCGCAGGGTGTTACCCGAGCAGCTGGCCTTCCTCGCACGACATATATGACAGATAGGACATATATGACGTAAGTAACATATATGACAAGGGACGCCCCGGTGAGGCGTCCCCGGACAGTGTGTTTCCGCCCCGACCCCGTTAGGTGAGAGCCGGCTCGCGATCCTGCAGACGGTTGAACTCCTCGTCGCGGGCACTTGCCGCGAGTTCGTCGTTCTGGGCCTGGAGCCGGGTGAGCTCTCCCTCGAGATCACGGATGCGCTGCTGAAGACGACGCATTTCCGAGACCATACGAGGGTCGGGACCGCCGACGTGGCCTAGTAGAGCCTTCGCCATAGTAAAGGGTCCTCCACGCTGAGTGACCAGACTGGTTCGCGCACTTCTTTGCCGCGGGAGGGGTGCGCGTGGTTCTTTGTCAAGAGTCGCACCGGTGAGGGAGGCGGTCAAGCTGAACGCTCCGAATGGATGCACCAGTAGGCACTCTCGACAGTCAACTATACCGTATTTTGGGCGGTTTAGGAAAGTGGTCAGCGCTCGACAAAACCCTCGAGACCGCCTTTGGCCTCGCTCCAACGTTCGACGACCCCGTCCACCCTGCCGGGCGTCTCACCGCCCCTGAGCAGCTCAAGCAGCATCGCGCACGACTTCTCGGGCCCCTGTGCGACCACCTCGACCCGGCCGTCGGCCGTGTTGCGCGCCCAGCCGACCAGGCCGAGCTCCAGCGCCCTGGACCGCGTCCACCAGCGAAAACCCACACCCTGCACATGGCCCCTGACCCAGGCGGTCAGTCGCACGTCCGTCACGCCCCGGCCCTCCTCGGCCTGGGCTGGCAGCGAGGGCAGCTGTAGGAGGAACGGTTCATGAACGACTCGCGAACGATCGGGGCACCGCACCGCGGGCAGGGCTCGTCGCGCCTGCCGTAGACCGCGAGGGAACGGTCGAAGTAACCGCTCTCACCATTGACATTCACGTAAAGACTGTCGAAAGATGTGCCGCCCTCGGCCAGTGCGGCGGACATCACCTCCCTGGCGGCGCCCAGCAACTCGGCGATCTTCGGCTTGGTCAGCGCTCCGGTGGGCCGGGCACCGTGCAGCCTGGCCCGCCAGAGAGCCTCGTCGGCGTAGATGTTGCCGACACCGCTGATCAGCGACTGGTCCAGCAGCGCGCGCTTGACCTCGGTCTGCCGGGCACGCAGCCGGCGGGCGAAGGCCTCGTCGTCGAAATGCCCCTCGAACGGGTCGGCCGCGATGTGCGCGATCGGCTCGGGCACCGTCCGGCCGCCGGCCCGGATCATGGCGGTCACCAGCACGTGGCCGAAGGTCCGCTGGTCGACGAAGCGCAGCTCCGGACCACCGTCGGTGAAGCCGATCCGGACGCGCAGGTGCTTCTCCGGCGCCGTGTCCGGCTCCACGACCAGCAACTGGCCGCTCATCCCGAGGTGCGCCAGGATGGCGTCGGGGCCGTCCAGCGGCAGCCAGAGGTACTTACCCCTGCGCTCCGCCGCACCGACGGTGCGGCCCTTCAACCGGGTGGAGAACTCCTCCGCTCCGGGAAGGTGCCGTCTGATCGCCCTCGGGTGGAGCACCTCGGCGTGGGCGACGACCCTGCCGGAAACCCACCGCTCCAGGCCACGGCGTACCACCTCGACCTCGGGCAGTTCGGGCATGCACCCCTCCTTGGTCGACGGGTCAGCCGGCTTCGCGTCTGTCGCGGTCCTGGCGGATCCTGTTCCAGGCCGCCTCTGCGGCCTGCTGCTCGGCTTCCTTCTTCGAGCGGCCGGATCCCGAACCGTACCCCTCTCCGCCGACGCGAACGACCGCGGTGAAGGACTTGGCGTGGTCGGGGCCGCTCTCCTCGACATGGTATTCGGGCACGCCGAGCGACTCGGACGCGGTGAGCTCCTGCAGGGAGGTCTTCCAGTCGAGCCCGGCGCCGAGCGAGGCGGAGCGGGTGATGAGGGGGTCGAAGAGCAGGTGGACGACGCGGAACGCCTCGTCCAGACCCCTGTTCACGTAGATCGCGCCGATGAGCGCCTCAAGGGTGTCCGCGAGGATCGAGGACTTGTCGCGCCCCCCGGTGCCCTCCTCACCCCGGCCGAGCCGCAGGAAGCGGCCCAGGCCCAGCGAGCGGGCCACGTCGGCGAGGGCGCGCATGTTCACCACCGCGGCCCTGAGCTTGGCCAGCTGCCCCTCGGGCAGGTCGGGGTGGTTGCGGTAGAGGGTGTCGGTGACGACCAGGCCCAGCACCGAGTCGCCCAGGAACTCCAGGCGCTCGTTGGTCGGCAGGCCGCCGTTCTCGTACGCGTAGGAGCGGTGCGTCAGCGCACGCTCCAGGATGGCGACGTCCAGACGCACCGACAGAAGGCGCTCAAGCTCGTCCCTGACGAACTCGACGGCGACCGGTTTGACACTCGTACCCACGGCTTCTCCTCGCACGCTCTCTCATCGAATGCGCGATGGCGAAGAAACGAGAGATGCCCGAAGATGTGGTGGGCGCCGGGAGGGCACGCGTTCTACCGCGAACCCCGGCGTCCACCACAACCGCGGGCGGACCGCCATCGCAGGGTGGGCGGACGGTGACGCCGACCGGGCCGGGAGCCCGGCCGGCATCCGTCTGTCAGACTGCGATCAGGCGGAGGGCTCGATCACCTGACGGCGGTTGTAGGTGCCGCAGGTCGGGCACGCCACGTGCGGACGCTTCGGCGAGCGGCACTGGGGGCAGCTCACGAGCGAAACCGCGGCGGCCTTCCACTGCGACCTGCGGGAGCGAGTGTTGCTCCGCGACATCTTGCGCTTGGGGACAGCCACGTCAGCTCTCCTGATCGTTGTTATGTTCCGGAATCAGACCCTGCAGCTTCGCCCAGCGGGCGTCGATCACCTCGTGGCCGTGATCAGGCTCGGCGTCTGCCAGCCTGACCCCGCACTCCACGCAGAGTCCGGCGCAGTCCTCACTGCAGACCGGGCTCAACGGCAGTGTGAGCACCACCGCGTCGCGAAACGCGGGTTCGAGGTCGAGAAGTTCACCGTCGAGAAGCGAGTCACCCTCGGCAGCATCCTCTGCCGAGTAGAAGAACAGCTCCTGGAAGCCCATCTCGGCTTGCGAGATGACCGGCTCCAGGCAGCGTGCGCACTCCCCCCGCAGCGGGGCTTGCGCAGTGCCCGTGACGAGCACACCCTCCATGACCGCCTCAAGCCGGATGTCCAGCTCGACTTCGGCGTCCTTGGGAACGCCGATCATGTCGACGCCGATGTCCGCCGGTGCCGGGAGAACGAGGTCCATCCGCCGCATCGACCCTGGTCGTCGCCCCAGGTCATGGGTAGAGATCACCCATGGGGCTCGGGGGTCAAGGTTGGGATGAGTCATTTCGCTCTCGTTAGGCATGGCGCATCATCGCCATCGTGCAAGGCCGAAACAAGAGAATAGCAGGGCCTAGCCCCTGAGCCGTTCTACCAGGAGTTCCTGGACAAGATCGGGAACCAGCCCGGCCACACTCCCACCATACTTGACGATCTCCTTGATGCGGCTGGAAGACAGGAAGGAGACCTCGGGCCCGGTGGCCATGAACAGGGTCTCCACCCCTGACATCCGGTAGTTGAGCTGCGCCATCTGGAGCTCGTAGTCGAAGTCACTGATCGCACGCAGGCCCTTCACGATGGCGGGGATCTCCTGCTGTCTGCAGTAGTCGACCAGGAGGCCGTGGAACTTGTCCACGCGGACGTTCCCGTACTCCTTGGTGACCGTCTGGAGAGTCTGGATACGTTCGTCCACCGTGAAGAGGCTCTTCTTCTCGATGTTGATCAGTACGGCTACGACGACCTCGTCGTACTGCCGGGAAGCCCGGCCGATGATGTCCAGATGACCGTTCGTGACGGGATCGAAGGATCCCGGACAGACAACGCGACGCAAGGTGGACTCCCTGCTCTTAAGGATTCCCGGCGGCGCGACCGTACCAAACGGACGCTTCGCCGTAACGACGGACCCTCTCCTCTTCGTACCCCGCGGGCCAGCGAAGGTCCCTTCCCCGGCTCTCCCGTTCCACCGCGACGAGCGCGTCCTCGGCCAGCCAGCCTCGGTCGCGCAGCAGTTCGAGCACCGTCCCCACCTCCTCGTCGCCCAGCGCGTACGGCGGGTCGGCGAGGACGAGGTCGTACGGCTCCCCGGTGTCCCCGATACCCCTGGCCAGCAGCCGCTCAACCCTGTCGGCGGCGATCTCGGCCCCGGGCAGCCCCAGCGAGGTGACGTTCTGCCTGATCGTCCGGATCGCCCTGGCGTCCGACTCCACGAGAAGCACCCGGGCGGCCCCCCGGGAGAGCGCCTCAAGCCCGAGCGCGCCCGAGCCCGCGTAGAGATCGAGCACCCGGCACCCCTCCAGCGGGCCGATCAGCGACCCCACCGTGGAGAAGATCCCCTCCCTGGCCCTGTCGCTCGTGGGGCGGGTCCCCCGCCCCGGCGGCACTGCCAGCCGCCGTCCCCCTGCGCTTCCCGCGATGACTCGGCTCACCCGGCCATCCTCTCAGTGCCGCCGCCCGGTGCCGTCGGCCACCGCCCGCACCCGTCCCCGGCACCGGTTCCGACGCCGGTCCCCGGAGGCTCCCAGGTGCGCCGGGCGCAGCACGGCGTGTCGCGACGCATCACATAACCGCAGGTCAAAAGGGTCCTGGTAGGTGATCTAGGTCAAGAGTGGGCAAGGAGTGGCGACGAAAGCGTAAGGGTCGTTCCGTCAGGTGCCGGTCCCTTGCATGATGATTCCTGCGGCCTCCAAGTGACCCAGGGGGAGGCCGACCGGCGTGATCGTGAGCCCTTCCGCACGCCGGTGCTCTCGGCACCTGACCCGGGAGTGGGCCCAGGCGGGGACGGCATTCGGGGGGAGGCCGTCCCCGCAGTTGGGCACAGAGCGTCCGCCGGCTACAGCCGCGAAACCCCGCGGCGTCCACCGCCCCGCCGGGCATCGCCTCCGCCGGTCGTCAGGTCTTCTCCAGGTACTCGGCGCGCTCGTCCGCCAGGAGCCTGTCGATCTCCGCGCGGAGCACGGGGTGCCCCGCCAACTCGGGGTCGGCCTCCAGCATCGCCTCGGCGTCCAGGCGCGCGGCGTGGATGACGTCCTCGTCGCGGAGGAGCCTGAGCATCTTCAGCGACGACCTGCGCCCCGACTGGGCCACCCCGAGCACATCACCCTCCCTGCGCTGTTCCAGGTCGACACGGGACAGCTCAAAGCCGTCCAGGGTGGCCGCCACGGCGTCGAGCCGCGCCCTGGCGGGCGTGCCGCCGGGGGAGTCGGTCACCAGCAGGCAGAGACCGGGCAGCCCGCCGCGGCCGACCCGGCCGCGGAGCTGGTGGAGCTGCGAGACGCCGAACCTGTCCGCGTCCATGATGACCATGACCGAGGAGTTGGGGACGTCGACGCCGACCTCGATGACCGTGGTCGCCACCAGCACGTCGATCTCTCCCCTGGTGAACGCCTTCATCACCGCCTCCTTCTCCTCGGGAGGGAGCTTGCCGTGGAGCACCTCCGTGCGGAGCCCCAGCAGCGGCCCCCGGGAGAGCGTCTCGGCCACGTCGAGCACCGCCAGCGGCGGCCTGCGCTCGTCGTCGGCCTTCGACATGTCGCCCTCGTCGCCCTCCAGGTCGCCGATGCGCGGGCACACGATGTAGGCCTGGCGGCCCAGCCCGATCTCCTCGCGCAGCCGGGTCCAGGCTCGGTCGAGGAAGTGCGGCTTCTCCGCGGCGGGAACCACGTGCGTGGTGATCGGGGCACGCCCGGAGGGCAGCTGGGAGAGCGTGGAGACCGTGAGATCACCGAAGACCGTCATGGCGACCGTGCGGGGGATGGGGGTGGCGGTCATGACGAGCACGTGCGGGCGGCCGCCCCCGGCCTTCTCGCGGAGCGCGTCGCGCTGCTCGACGCCGAACCTGTGCTGCTCGTCGACCACGACCAGGCCGAGATCGGCGAACTGGACCCGCTCCTGCAGGACCGCGTGGGTGCCGACGACGATGCCCGCCGCGCCCGAGGCCGCGTCGAGCATGGCCGAGCGGCGGGCCGCGGCGCCCAGCGAGCCGGTCAGCAGGGCGACCGCGGTGCCGCCGAACATGCCGCCGGTGGCCAGGTCGCCGAGCATGGCCGAGATCGACCGGTGGTGCTGCTGGGCGAGCACCTCGGTGGGCGCCAGCAGCACGGCCTGCCCCCCGGCGTCGACCACCTGGAGCATCGCCCGCAGCGCGACGACGGTCTTGCCCGCCCCGACCTCGCCCTGGAGCAGCCGGTGCATGGGGTGGGCCATGGCCAGATCGGCCGCGACCTCCTCGCCCACCTCACGCTGCCCCTCGGTCAGCTCGAACGGCAGCCGCTTGTCGAAGTCGGCGAGCAGCCCGTCGGAGATCGCGGGCCTGGGGGTGGCGGGCCAGGAGGCCGCGGCCATCCGGCGCTGCAGCAGCACCGCCTGGAGCAGGAACGCCTCGTCGAACCTGAGCCGCTTGCGCGCCCTGGCCACGTCGGCGTGGTCGCGCGGCCGGTGAACGGTCAGCAGCGCGTCCGACAGACCGGGGAGCCGGTGCCGGGCGCGCAGCTCCTCGGGAAGCGGGTCGTCGAGCTCGCCCATCGTGTCGAGGACGACGCCCAGCGCCCTGCGAATGGCCCAGGGCGTCACGTCCTTGCCCGCCGGGTAGATCGGCACGAGCGCGGCGGCGAACTCCTCGGCCCCCGTCTCGTCCTCCTCGATCATCTCGAACTCGGGGTGGGAGAGCTGCCACTTGCGCTTCTCGCCCTGGCCGAAGGCGCCGACCTTCCCGGCGAACATGCCGCGCCTGCCCGGCCGCAGCCGCGTCTCCGCGATGTGGGACGCCTTCCCGAAGAACGACAGGTAGATCTTGCTGCGGCGGGCGTCGACGACCTCGACCTCCAGCCAGGTGCCGCCCTTGTTCCGCATCGGCCTGCGCATCGCCCTGGTGACCTCGCCCACCACCGTGACGTGCTCGTCGACCCGCAGGTCGTCGAGGTCGGTCAGCTCACCCCGCTCGGCGTAGCGCCGCGGGTAGTGCCGCAGCAGGTCGCCGACGGTGCGCAGGTCGAGAACGCTCTCCAGCAACCTGGCGGTTTTGGGGTCCAGTGCCTTCGCCAGCGGCTCGTCGAAGCTCGTCACCACAGCTTTCTACCGTGTGCGGGAGACAGAAACCGCCCGGCCCACGGAACGGTTCACCCGCGTCGCCCGCGAACGTCACCGGCAGGCGCGCCTGACGCCGGGCCTCGCGACGCCCTCATTCGACACCGCCCTCATTCGACGCCGATGAGCAGCGGGTAGCCGCCCTGGCCTCCCTCGTACAGAACCACCTCGATGTCCGGCCTGGTCTCGGCCAGATGGTCCAGCACCGCGCGCGCGAGCCCCTCGGGGGCGTTGACGCCCTCCAGAACGGTCACCAACTCGCTGCTGGAGGACACCATGCGGCCCACGACCTCCAGGGCGGTGGCCTCGAGATCCCTGCCGATCAGCGCGGCGTCCCCGTCGACCACTCCCAGGACGTCACCGGGCCCGGCCAGGCCCGCGCTCGTCATGACCTCGCGGTCGGCCACCCAGACGTGCCCGTGGCGGGTGTGCGCGGCGGCCTCGGTCATGGCCACCACGTCGTCGTCGAAGCGGCGCAGCGGATCGTGCACGGCCAGCGCCGACAGGCCCTGCACCGAGGCCCTGGTCGGGAGTACGCCGACCACCAGGCCCTCCTCCCTGGCCATCTCCGCGGCGGCGGCGGCGACCTCACGCGTCCCGCTGTCGTTGGGCAGGACCACGACCTCCGAGCCGGCCTCGCGAATGGCGGCGAGCACCGCCGCCAGCGGCGGGCTGGAGCCCGGCTCGCGGCGGACGACCACGGCCCCCGACTCCTCGAACAGCGCGGCCAGCGCGGGTCCCGCCGCCACGGCCACCACTCCCCTGCCCCGCGCGGCCGGGTGGGTCCTGCCCGAGCCGACCAGATACGTCACCCTGATCCGGTGGGGCCGCCCCAGCCGGACCGCCGCCTCGATCGCCGCGCCCGCGTCGTCCACGTGGACGTGCACGTTCCACAGGTCGTCCCCACCCACGATCACCAGCGACTCGCCGAGCGCGTCGAGTTCCGCGCGGAGCGCCGCGACCTGTGCCGCCCCGGCCTCCAGGAGATACATGACCTCGTAGCCGGGCCCGTCCGCGCTCTCCTCCGCGACCTCCACGCCGATCCGGTGGGCCGGGGCGGGGATGTCCACCCGCTCGGTGTAGGAGTCGGCGACGATCGCGGCGAGGCTCTCCAGAATGATCGTCCACCCCGCGCCGCCCGCGTCGACCACCCCGTTGCGGGCCAGCACGCCGAGCTGCCCGGGGGTACGGCGGAGCGCGGAGCGCGCCTCCTCGGCCGCCCTTCTCGCGATCGAGACGAGATCTCCCCGGCCGTCGCGCACCGCCGCGGCCACCGCGGTCAGGACGCTCAGGATCGTGCCCTCGACCGGCCTGGCCACCGCGGCACGGGCCAGCTCGGCGGCCCTGACCAGGCCACGGCAGAGGTCCGTGCCGCGCCCCTCGGCCTCCCTGAACACCTCGGCGAGGCCGCGCAGCGCCTGGCTGACGATCACCCCGGAGTTGCCCCGCGCGCCGAGCAGCGCTCCCTGCGCGAGCGCCTGCCAGGTGGCCGCCGTCCCCGCGTCCGCGGGCAGCCCGTCGAGCGCCTCGGCCGCGGAGAGCATGGTCAGGTGCAGGTTGGTGCCGGTGTCGCCGTCGGGCACCGGGAAGACGTTGAGCGCGTCGATCTCCTCGCGCGCCTTCCCCAGCGTCTCCGCGGCCAGCCGCGACCACCTCCGCACCGAGGGCGGGTCGAGAACCTGCAGCATTCCTGCCCTCCTGCTCCTGCTCGCGCCCGCCGGGCGCCCTCATCGATCTCCCGGGCAGGTCCCGGCGCCGCGACCGGCATGCCGTCACCGGTGGCTCCCCGTCCGCACGACCCGGCCGGCCCCGATCTCACCGGCTGATCGTCGCCCGCCGGACGCGACCCGCCATGGCGCCTCCCGGGATGCGCTACGGTTGCCTCCGGAGATTATCCCCGTTCGACCGTTCACGGCGGCTCACGTTCGCCTGTAGGGCCGAACATCGGGTATCCTCGTGTGGCCAGCCGGTCGTCCCGGCATGCCCGATGACCGCCCGCCAGTGCGGCGGATCGAGCCTCTCGACTGATCTAAGGAGCGAACCGTGGCTTCCGTCTGCGACGTTTGCGCTAAGAAGCCGACCTTCGGCAACAACGTCTCCCACTCGCACCGCCGCACCCGCCGCCGCTGGAACCCGAACATCCAGCCCGTGCGCGCAGTGGTGAACGGCACGCCGAAGCGGCTGAACGTTTGCACCTCCTGCATCAAGGCCGGCAAGGTCACCCGCTAGTCGGACTTCCGCGAAGCCCGCCGTCCCCTCGACGGGGCGGCGGGCTTCGCCGTTCCCAACGGGCTCCGAGCCGTCCTTGG